>JAWWOY010000398.1:0-7918 GCA_033851195.1 Kribbellaceae bacterium
TGGCGGACGTCGCCCCGTCGGTGCTGGCCAGACCAGCGCAGGTCCATCCATGCATTCCCCTCCCAGCCAGCCTCACTCGGGCGCTCGAGCAGACCGCTTCAGAGCGGGCACACGGCAAGCAGCCGGCTCCCCGCTCTCCTCGGTTCAACCCCGACAGCAGGCAGAGCGCCTCGAACGCGGTCTTCGATCCCGTCTGCGTGGGTGTAGATCGCCAGGGTGGTTTCGCGGCACCTCGAGGGCACCGGATTTGGTCGACACGCAGCGACGACCGTGCCGCTCGCTCCAGGAGCCGCCCGTCTCCGCAGCCATCGCCTAGCGTGTCCCGTGCGGGCGGTCCCTGGTCAGATCCACTACGGAGTGCAGCGCTCAGCGGTTCGGTTTCACAACTGCACACCGCGGACATCGGCGAACTGGAGTCGGAGGCGGTCGATAGCGAGGATTCGAGCCCCGCGTCGGCGCCACCGGGATCGTGCTCGGCAACTGCGCTTCCGTCGTTCGGCTCGGGAATACACCGACCTGGTCTGCGGGCGTAGGTACGCTGCCTGGCGGACTTTGTGGGGACGCTGCCAAGAGACTCGCGCTGTCTGACGCATACCCGACCCAGGCATTTCCCGGATGGCGCGCAGAAGGCCTCGCGCCGAGCAGCATCGTAGGCGCCGACAGCGACCTTGAGGGCGCGCCAGCACGAAGCAGGCCGCCGGCGGCATCAAGTTCGTCGCCGGGCGACTTGATCCTCAACGTCCTGGCGTCCATTCCGTGTCCGCCGATCGAAACTCTCGGATACTCCGTTGGGCGATTTTGAGGACGCGCCTCCAATGCCGTCCTCACCGCGGTCCAAGGCCGGGTTCGTGAGGTGAGCAAAGAGGCGGCGGGAAATCTTCGAAAGGCGCGGCTCGACCCAGAATCCGGGGTACTTCCGTCTTCCGTCAGGACCCCTATGAAGCGATCAGGACGCTCAGACGCGTCTTGGCACACTGCAGCTAGTGTCCCGCGGAGAACAGCCGAAATGGGATGGCGGCACTTACGACCGAGAAGCGGGCGGGTGGGCTCGTCGCCTTTCGCAAGCCGGGGGCCATTCACTTAGCCAGGACCCACGATGGAGCTCTGGTCGCTCTCGGGACGCAAGAAGTCCGACCGACGATGTTGAAGATCATCAAACAGTTCTCGAGAGACACAACAAGGAATTTCAGCAAGCGTACAAACGAGTCTCACGGTGGGCGACACGACACGACAAGGATGCCCTCCCTCAACTATTCCGCGCCGCCGTAGACGAACTCGAAGACGAACTCAAGGTGGCATGGACACAGTGTCGTTCGGAGGTGACCACGCCTGGGCTCCGGGTGCGTGGCTGCAACGTCGAGGCCACCGGCTCACGCACGGTGACCTCGACGCTGCACAGTCTGCTCAGGCGGAGGCGACCTTGGAGCGGTGGGTGTGCCGACCGGTGGCGAGGATGTGCGCGACCTCGCCGGGCAACAGGTCTGTGCCAGGCACCGTGTCCATCTCGGAGACGTCCAGCCAGCGCACCACGGTGGCACCGCAGTGGCCGTGGACGGCGACGATGGAGTCAAGGTCGGGCCAGACCGCCGTGGAGGGATTCTGGCCGAGCCAGCGGAGGGCGACTGATCCGTCGGTGAAGACACATCCTTCGGCGACCGTTCCGGTGCCGGAGACCCCGCTGATATCCGCGTAGCGAACGAGTTCGAAGGTGTGAGGTTTCACCGGAGGACCTCCTCGGTCGCTGCGGTGACTCTTTTCGCTGCGGTGACTCTTACTGGGCGCTGACTTCGTTCGGCTTGGTCTGCCAGAAGTAGTTGCCATGGTCCTTTCCCCGTTTGTCGGCCTGAGCACGTCTTCACCACGGTCCGGAGGACGGTTACGGACTGTCAGCGGGGAAGGACGGTCTGTGGCGACTGTTTACTTGGAAAACAAGTTAGAGCCAAACCGGACGTACGCGCCAGAGCGGACACGGCGTGTCTCAACCTTCGGTCAGGACCGGACCGCTAGGCGAAAAGTTGTCCGTTCCGCGTTTCATCCCCCGCACAGCGGGAACGCGCTGCGCAAATGGTGCGTGAATTCAGCAGCGGCGCACCGCCCCGCGTGATCGAATGCAGGGGTGTTCCTCACTCTTGGCACCACCTCGACCAGCCTCGGCACCGCTGCGACAGACCTCGGCTTTCTGTTGCATAAGAATCCAGCGCGCCCGCAGTCCCTCGAGGTCGCCGGCGGCACGGCGTACGTGCTCTATCCGGAGGCCACGGAGGAGCGTTGCACGGCGGCGTTGCTGCTAGAGGTGGACCCGATCGGCCTGGTTCGGTCCGGCAGGGGCAAGGCTACCGAGGGCTTCACGCTGGGCCAGTACGTGAACGACCGACCGTACGCCGCGTCCAGCCTGCTCGCCGTTGCCCTGGGCAAACTCTTCCGTACGGCGATGAGCGGCCGCTGCGACGCGCGTCCTGAACTGGCCGCCCGGCCCATCGCGCTCGAGGTCCGCATCCCGGCGCTGCCGTGCCGCGGTGGTGCTGCGCTGGCCGAGCGGTTCTTCGGCCCGCTCGGCTGGACCGTCGACGCCCGCCCGGTGCCGCTCGACCCGGAAATCCCGTCCTGGGGCGATTCCCGGTACGTCGATCTGCGGCTGCAGGGGGAGTTGCGGCTCGCGGATGCGCTGAACCACCTCTACGTCATGCTGCCGGTGTTGGACGATGCGAAGCACTACTGGGTCGGATCCGACGAGGTCGACAAGCTCGTCCGCGCGGGTGACGGCTGGCTCGGCGCCCATCCGGAGAAGGAGTTGATCTCGCAGCGTTATCTGGCCCACCGCAAGCGTCTGATGAACGCCGCCCTGGAGCGGCTGGCCGAGGTGGACGGCGCGGATCTCCCGGACGAGGCCGTCGCTGAGGTCGGGGACGACTCCCCGGCCACTGTCGAGGCGGACCGCCCGGCGTCACTCGCGATACAGCGTCGTACGGCGGTGATCGACGTGCTGCGGGAGATCGGCGCACGTCGGGTGGCGGATGTCGGATGTGGTGAGGGTGTACTGGTCGCCGCGCTACTGGCGGACTCGTCGTTCGCCGAGGTGGTCGCGACCGATGTGTCCGCCCGTGCCCTGACCTATGCCGAGCGGCGGTTGCACGTGGCCGAGATGTCCGACCGGCAAAGGGAGCGGCTGCGGTTGTTCCAGTCATCGGTCACGTACGCCGACGGGCGGCTGGCCGGGTTGGATGCGGCCGTGCTGATGGAGGTGGTCGAGCATGTCGATCCGCCCCGGCTGCCGGCCCTCGCGCAGGCCGTCTTCGGTGCTGCGCGGCCGGGGAGCGTGCTGGTGACCACCCCGAACTCGGAGTACAACGTTCGCTTCGAAACCCTGCCGGGCGGTGCTTTCCGGCACCCGGACCACCGGTTCGAGTGGACCCGGACGGAGTTCCGTGGATGGGCTTCGTCGGTCTGCCAGGCCTACGGGTACGACGTGTCGTACCGTGCGGTGGGACCGGACGACCCGGAGGTCGGACCGCCGACCCAGCTGGCCCTGTTCCGTCTGAAGGAGGCCGTCTGATGGCGCGGATCGACGTACCGGCGCTGAGCCTCGTGGTGCTGATCGGGGTGAGCGGATCGGGCAAGTCCACCTTTGCCCGCAAGCACTTCCTCGGCACCGAGGTGATCTCCAGCGACTTCTGCCGCGGGCTGGTCGCCGACGACGAGAACGACCAGGCTGCCAGCAAGGATGCGTTCGACGTCCTGCACTACATCGCAGCCAAGCGCCTCGCCGCCGGCCGGCTGACGGTGATCGATGCGACCAATGTGCAGCCCGAGGCGCGCAAGCAGTTGGTGGCGCTGGCCCGCGAGCACGATGTGTTGCCGGTGGCAATCGTTCTGGATCCGCCCGAGCGAGTCTGCCTGGAGCGCAACGCGCAGCGGATCGATCGGCAGTTCGGGCCGCATGTGGTCGCGCGGCAGCGCCAGCAGTTGCGGCGTGGGCTGCGCAGCCTGAAGCGCGAAGGGTTCCGAGGTGTGCACATCCTCGACGGCGTCGAGGAGATTGATGCCGCCAGCATCGAACGGACCAGGCTCTTCAACGACCTGACCGACGAGACCGGTCCGTTCGACGTGATCGGCGACATCCACGGCTGCCGCGCCGAACTGGAGTCGCTGCTGACCTCGCTCGGCTACGCGCTGACCCGTGATGCCTCCGGCCGCCCGATCGACGCTGCCCACCCGGCGCGGCGCGCGGTGTTCGTCGGGGACCTGGTCGACCGGGGACCGGACACGCCCGGCGTGCTCCGACTGGTGATGGGGATGGTTGCAGCTGGCAACGCTTTCTGCGTCCCCGGCAACCATGAGGACAAGCTGCTCCGGGCGCTCCGCGGCAAGAACGTCAGGGTCAGTCACGGCCTGGCGGAATCCCTTGCCCAGTTGGCCGTTGAGCCTGCGGACTTCCGTGCCTCCGTGGAGACCTTCATCGACGGACTGATCTCGCACTACGTCTTCGACGGCGGCAAGCTGGTCGTCTCCCATGCGGGTCTGGTCGAGCGGATGCACGGCCGAGCCTCGGGCCGCGTCCGGGCGTTCTGTCTCTATGGCGAGACGACCGGCGAGACGGACGAGTTCGGCCTGCCCGTGCGGTATCCCTGGGCGAACGACTACCGCGGCCAAGCGATGGTCGTCTACGGGCACACCCCGACGCCGGAGCCCGAGTGGATCAACAACACCATCTGCCTCGACACCGGTTGCGTGTTCGGCGGCTCCCTGACGGCGCTGCGCTATCCAGAGCGGGAACTGGTCTCCGTGCCTGCCTTCGAGGAGTATTACACCCCGGCGAAGCCGTTGCACGTGGCAAGCGCTCCCGCGCGTGAGCCCGACGTACTCGACATCACCGACGTGACGGGCCGCCGGGTGATCGAGACCTCCGCGCACGGCCGGCTCAGCATCCGGGCGGAGCAGGCCGGTGCCGCGCTTGAGGTGATGAGCCGCTTCGCGATCGACCCGCGGCTCCTGCTCTACCTGCCGCCGACGATGAGCCCGGTCGCGACGTCGCCGGAGCCGGGCCTGCTGGAGCACCCGCGCCAGGCCTTCGAGGCGTACGCCGGACAGGGGGTGAGTGAAGTGGTCTGCGAGGAGAAGCACATGGGCTCGCGTGCCGTGGTGCTGGTGACCCGCGATGACGATGTGGCCGAGAAGCGTTTCGGACTGGCAGGGCTCGGTGCTGTCCACACGCGGACCGGTCGATCCTTCTTCGGCCCTGAGCTGACGGACGAACTGCTGCTCGGCCTTCGATCCGCCGTTGAGAAGGCCGGCCTGTTCAAGGAACTGGACACGCCCTGGCTGCTGCTCGACGCCGAACTGTTGCCCTGGAGCGCCAAGGCCGGCGACCTGCTCCGCAACCAGTACGCCGCTGTCGGCGCGGCGGCTCGTTCTTCTTTGCCTGCAGCAACTGCTGCGCTGGAATCTGCTGTGGCTGCTGGGCTTGACGTCGGAGAGCTGCTCGCGCGGACGCGCCGGCGGACGGAGAATGCGGAGAAGTTCAGCGCGGCATACCGGCGGTACTGCTGGCCGACGGACGGGCTCGAGGGGGTGCGGCTGGCGCCGTTCCAGCTGCTGGCTACCGAGGGTGCGACGTACCAGGCGAAGCCGCATGCCTGGCACCTCGCACTCGCGGATCGACTTGTTGCCTCGGCACCCGAACTGGTCACGACCACGCGGCGGATCTTCGTCGACTCGTCGTCCTGGGACGCCGGGACCGCGTGGTGGGAGGAGCTCACCGCGGCCGGTGGCGAGGGCATGGTCGTGAAGCCGGCGGCGAACCTGACGCGGACCGAGAAGGGACTTGCCCAGCCGGGCCTGAAGGTCCGCGGCCAGGAGTACCTGCGGATCATCTACGGTCCGGACTACACCGAGCCGGCGAACTTCGAGCGACTGCGGAGCCGCAACCTCGGGCACAAGCGCTCGATGGCACTCCGCGAGTACGCACTCGGACTGGAGTCCCTCGACCGCGCGGCGCGGGGCGAACCACTCTGGCGCATCCACGAATGCGTCTTCGCCGTACTGGCCCTCGAATCCGAGCCGGTCGATCCGCGCCTGTAGTGTCCTCGCACTCGAGGCGGCCGGCGTCCACGCATACACAACCCGGACCGCAAGCGCTTCCCGGCGCCTCCAGGTGGACTTGTGTATGCGTGGGCGGCGGCTAGTCGGCCAAGAGTCCGCGCAGCGCGGCGGCGGAGAGCGCGTCGGCCTCCTCGGGTGACAGCGGCGCGTGGTTCGTGAGGAGCCGGAAGGTCAGCGGGCCGAAGAGGAGATCGGTGGCTGTGCCGGCGCTGATGTCCGGGTTCACCTCATGGCGGTCGAGGGCGCGTTGCCACAGTTCGGCGATCGTGGCCCGGCGGCCTTCGAGGAAGAACTCGCGGAAGTACGGCGCGGCCGCCGGGTCCGCCACGCAGGCGGACAGCAGTTGGGCGAACACCCGGCCGTGCGGACCGGCGTAGTAGTCGCTGACCCGCCGGAGTTGCTCGCTGAGGTCGCCCTCGGCGTTTCCCGTGTCCGCCAAGGGGATTTCGGCGGCCATCTGCGTGCCGAAGGCCTCGGCGGCGATCGCAGTCCGGGACGGCCAGTGCTTGTAGATGGTCGCTTTGCTGACGCCCGACCTAGCGCTGATCGCATCGACCGATGCGGCCGGCAGTCCACCCTCGTCGAGCAGCTGCCGGGTGGCGTCGAGCACCGAGTCGCGGGCCCGGACGCTGCGCGGATGCGTCGACGCCTCAACCATGAACACTCATCAGGCCACAGCTTTCGAGAGGGCGGCGAACTCCTCGTCGCTGAGCCGGATCTTGGCCGCGGCGACATTGTCCTCCAGGTGTGCGACCGAGGACGTGCCGGGAATCGGCAGCATCGCGGGGGAGCGCCGGAGCAGCCAGGCAAGCGCGAGCTGCGACGGACTGGAGCCGTGCTCGTGGGCGATCTCGTCGAGCGGGCCGCCCGCCTTGGCGAGGCCGCCGGTGGCCAGCGGGAACCACGGGATGAAGCCGAGCCCGTGCGCCTCGGCGTACTCGAGGAGTGGTTCGGCGTCACGCTGGGCGAGGTTGAAGAGGTTCTGCACCGACACGATGGTGGCGGTCTTGCCGGCCTCCTCGACGTCGTCGACGCTGACCTCGGACAGGCCGATGTGCCGGATCTTGCCCTCGGTCTGGAGCTTCGCCAGCTCACCGACCTGCTCGGCCACCGGGACCTTGGGGTCGATCCGGTGCAACTGGAGCAGGTCGATGCGCTCGAGGCCGAGATGGCGGAGGTTCAGTTCGACCTGCTGGCGGAGGTACTCCGGGCGGCCGATCGGGACCCAACCATCCGGGCCGGTGCGGGCGAGGCCGGCCTTGGTCGCGATCACCAGGTCGTCGCGGTACGGGTGCAGTGCTTTCTTGAGCAGCAGGTCGGCGGTGAACGGACCGTAGGCGTCGGCCGTGTCGATGAAGTTCACACCGAGCTCGACTGCACGTCGCAATACCCGGACGGCTTCGTCGGGATCCCGCGACTCGCCCCAGATGCCGGGTCCGGGGAGTTGCATCGTGCCGTACCCGAGCCGGCGGACGGTGAGATCTCCGCCGATGGTGAATTCGCCCGATGCCGCTGCTACTGGGTCTGTCATCGCTATCTCCTAAGTAAACTGAACGTACAGTTCACATTAGCGCGCGATCTCGGACACGCAAGGGCGCCGGCCGGTCAGGGCTTCCGGTGCGCGGGTCGGGTTGGCTTGCCACCGGGGCATACAGAACCCCTCCAGCAAACGCTACCGTGGTCGTTGACCGGCCTTGTGTATGCGCTGATGGCGGACCTTAGCGCTCCTCAGGCGAGGTTGAGGGCTTCGGCCGCAGTGGCGGCGGCCTGGTCGCCGTACGCGGTGGCGAGGCGGCGGAGGAAGGCCGGGCGGTCCAGG
>JAWWOY010000415.1:0-2653 GCA_033851195.1 Kribbellaceae bacterium
AGGCACGCAACTCCGCCTTGCTGTTCATCACCCACGACCTCGCCGTCGTCGCCACGGTCTGCCAACGCGTCCTGGTGATGTACGGCGGCCGAGTGGTCGAGTCAGGCCCGGTCGGCGAGGTCTTCACACGCCCCCGGCACCGCTACACGCAGGGTCTGCTTGCCGCGTCCGACCTGGAAGCAGTCGGCCGACGCCTGCCCACGATCCCCGGAAACGTGCCCGCGGCCGGCGAGTTCCCCGACGGCTGCGTCTTCCGCACCCGCTGCAGCCACGCCACCGAGGTGTGCTCAGCATTGCCCGCCTGGACCGGCACCGACCTCCACGGCTTCGCCTGCCACCACCCCGCTGGTGCGTCCGATGGCTGAGCCCGTGATCCAGCTGACCGACATCGTCCGCCACTACCCAAGACCCCGTACGTCGTTGTTGCGCCCGGCACCAGTCGTCCAGGCTTTGCGCGGCGTCAGTCTGGAGGTCAAGGCAGGCGAACGCTTCGGCATCGTCGGCGAATCCGGCTGCGGCAAGTCAACGCTGCTCCGCATCCTGGCCGGCCTCGATCGGGCCACCTCCGGCCAGGTCGTTGTCGAAGGCACCGATATCACGCGATTGCCGGAACGCCGACTGCGCTTCCTCCGCGAGAGTCTCCAGCTGGTCTTCCAGGACCCGATGAGTTCGCTCGATCCGCGAATGCGCGTCCGCGACATCGTCGCCGAACCCCTGGTGGCACAAGGTCATCCGGCCTCGGGAGAGCGGGTCCGCGAGCTGCTGGAGGCGGTCGGCCTGTCGGCTGACGCGGGGGACCGGTATCCGCATCAGTTCTCCGGCGGTCAGCGCCAGCGCATCTCCATCGCCCGAGCCCTCGCACCCAGCCCGCGCATCCTGGTCGCCGACGAACCGGTCAGCGCCCTCGATGTCTCGGTCCGCGCCCAGGTCCTCAACCTCATCTCCGACCTGGTCGACGAGCTGAACCTGACGCTGATCTTCGTGTCCCACGACCTGTCCGTCGTCAAGCACGTCTGCGACCGCGTCGCCGTCATGAACCAGGGGCAGATCGTAGAGATGGGCACCACCGGCGAGGTCTACGCCGCACCCAGCCACCCATATACCCAACGCCTGGTCTCGGCCATTCCCACCCTGCACCGTGCCCTGTCCGGAGCAACCGCCGCAGATCTGACCAAGGGGGAACCCGCATGATCGAGCTGCCATACCCTGCGGGCCTGCCGGTCGGTGACCACTGGATCCCGGCTCCCTCCGCCGCGCCGGTCCACTTCCCGTACGACGGATCCGTCGTCGCTGAGGCCCCGGTCGGAGATGCTTCGCTGGCTGCTCAGGCGCTGGACCTGGCTGTTGCGGCACGAAGCTCGGTCGGGCGGATGCCGTCGCACGTCCGCCGCGCCGCGCTTCAGTCGACGTACGACGCTGTGGCCGCGCAGCGCGACGCCTTCGTGGACCTGCTGGTACTCGAGACGGGCAAGCCGCTGGTCGATTGCCGGGTGGAGGTCGAGCGGACTCTGCTGACGCTGCAAACCTCGGCGGAGGAGGTCGCGCGACTACATGGCGAGACGGTTCCGCTCGACCTGTTGCCGAGTGGCGACGGCCTGCTCGGGTTCTGGGTACGGAAGCCGATCGGAGTGGTCGTCGGGATCACCGGCTTCAACTACCCGCTGCTGCTCGCCGCCCACAAGGTCGCTCCGGCACTCGCCGCCGGATGCCCGGTGATCGTGAAGCCAGCGCCGCAGACCCCACTGGCCACGTTGTGGTTGGTCCACCTGGTTCGGGAGGCGCTCGCGGCTGCAGCTGGATCGCCCTCGGCTGTGCAATTGGTGACTGGGGGAGTGGACGTCGGCACGACACTCACTACAGATCGCCGGATCGGTGCGGTCTCGTTCACCGGCTCCGCCGCAGTCGGTCATCAGATCGCGCGAGATGCGGCACCTACCAAGGTGCTCCTCGAACTCGGCTCCAACTCCGCTCTCGTTGTTGCTGCCGACGCAGACCTGGACGCGGCCGCTGACGCCGTGATCCGCGGCGGCTACTACGCCTCCGGCCAAGCCTGCATCAGCGTGCAACGCTTGATCGTCGTCGAATCGGTGCGTGGCGTACTGCTCGACAAACTTGCGGCGCGTCTTGACCAGGTGGTGGTCGGCGATCCGCGTGACGAGAAGACCAAGGTGTCGGCACTTATCGACGACCGGTCGACCGCGAGAGTCCAGGGGTGGATCGATCAGGCAGTCACGGCCGGAGCGACCGTGGCCTACCAGGGGGCTGGCTCCTCGATGGCCGATGAGACGGCGGGCACCTCCGGGATCGTCGGCCCGACCGTGCTGATCGACGTGCCCCACGGCCAGCTGGTCTGGGACGAGGAGATCTTCGGTCCGGTCATCGCAATCCGCTCGGTGCCGGATATCGCGACGGCCTTCCGGACAGTGAACGAATCCCGATACGGGCTCCAGGCAAGCGTCTTCACCTCTTCGTTGGAGACCGCCTTCGCCGCGATCGACGAGTTGGAAGTCGGGGGAGTCGTCGTGAACGAGGTACCCGGCTTCCGCTCCGACGTGATGCCGTACGGCGGCGTGAAGGACTCCGGCGCCGGCCGCGAAGGCCCCCGCTTCGCGATCGAAGAACTCACCGTCACCCGCATGGCAGTCATCCGCCC
>JAWWOY010000419.1:0-3300 GCA_033851195.1 Kribbellaceae bacterium
GAGATCCGGCCCCTACGCGAGCCGTGACGGATGTCGCCGGGGCCGTCACAGCCGCCTTCCAGGAGGAGTGGGGTCGGCTGGTCGCGTCGCTTATCGGCTATACCGGCGACTGGGACCTGGCCGAAGAGTGCGCGCAGGAGGCGTTCACCCTCGCCTGGCGGACCTGGCCGCGTGATGGTATCCCTGAGCGGCCGGGCGCGTGGTTACTCACCGCGGCCCGCCACCGGGCGTTGGACCGGTTACGTCGCGACCGCCTTGGCGAGGCCAAGCTGCGGCAGCTCGCCGTGAGCGGCAACGCCGGCCCATCGGAACAGGACTTCGACGCACTCGACAGTGGCATCGAGGACGAGCGGCTGCGGCTGATCTTCACCTGCTGTCATCCGGCGCTCGCGTTCGAGGCACAGGTGGCGCTCGCGCTGCGGACGCTCACCGGGTTGTCGACGGCCGAGATCGCCCGGGCCTTCGGGGTGCCCGAGGCAACCATGGCCAAACGGCTGGTCCGCGCGAAGCACAAGATCCGTGCTGCCGGCATCCCCTACCGGGTGCCGCCCGCTCACCTGCTGCCAGAGCGGACCCGCGCGGTCCTTGGAGTTGTCTACCTGCTCTTCAATGAGGGCTACGTCGCCACGTCCGGCGCCGGCCTGCACCGCCCGGTGCTGGCAAAGGACGCGCTCCGTCTTGCGGCACTGCTGGCTGAGCTGATGCCAGACGATCCGGAGGCGCGCGGACTGAACGCTCTTGTGCTGCTTCACCAATCCCGGTCTGCGACTCGCGGATCGTCCGACGGCGTACTCGTGCCGCTGGAGGAGCAGGATCGTGCGCGATGGGACCGCCCACTCATCGCGGAGGGCCTCGCGGAGCTGCAACGCGCCGTACGGCGAGAGCAGGTAGGTCCGTACCAGCTGCAGGCGATGATCGCCGCCTGCCACGTCACCGCGGCGTCCTTCGAGGAGACCGACTGGGCGCGCATAGTCGAGCTGTACGACGCATTGCTCGCCCAGGTACCGTCGCCGACCGTCGAGTTGAACCGGGCGATCGCGGTCGCGATGCGGTCAGGGCCGGAGGCTGGTCTGGACCTGCTGGATGACCTTGTACGAGACGGCGCACTGGAGCGCAGCCATCTGCTGCCAGCCGCCCGGGCCGACCTGCTGCGCCGTACGGGGCGGCCTGGCCCTGCATCCGAGGCGTACCGTGCAGCGCTCGAGCTGACCGCGAACGAGGCGGAACGTGCGTATCTGCAGCGCCGCCTCGACGAGCTCGACTGACCATCACCCGATTCACCTGGGCTCAGTGCCAGGTGATCGCGCCGAGGTCGTAGTACTGGTTGAAACTCGGCGCCGGGTCGTGGTCCCCAATCTGGATCTTCGTGCCGTACGGCGGGCCTTCGTAGCGGATCTCCCGGATCGGCCGGGACGGCGACGACGCCCCGACCTCGCAGGTCACCCACTGGGCGCCTCGGTGGTCGAACGATTCCGGTGACGGCGTCGTCGGACAGGTCGGCAAGTCGCCGCCGATCAGGTAGAGGTCGGGTTGCCGGCCGCCGCGACGCAGGGCGTCGAAGCGGGGCTCGGACAGCCACGGCATGGCGTTGCCGCTCTCGTTGGTGATGACGATCTTGGCGTAGTACGCGGTGTGGCTATTCAGCAGGGCCCTGCTCGCGCCCCCGGTCGGGTCATCCCCTTGGTCAGCCGTAGCGGCCCGGTCGGCGGTCTCGTCGCAGCACGCGTCGGCTGCGTCGGCGTCGGAGTCACCTGCTTCGGCGTCGGAGTGGGCGTCGGCCTCATGACGGTGGCCGTCGGCACCGACTGGGACGTGTTGTCGCCTTCGGAGCAGCCCGCCAAGAGCAGGCCGGAGACGATCACAGCGACGAAGAGCCTCATGAAACCGAGGCTAGATTGAGCGCCACTGTGCGTGAGTGAGCTGGCTGGAACCGGTCAAATCGCGGATCACACACCGCCGCCCAGGTGAATGATCGGCCCGTTGGTGTGCCGGAGTCGATGGTCCAGCTAGGAAGAATCTGGCCAGCCGCCGGCCTTGGTGCGGACTAGTTGCGTGACCTCTTCGATCGTTCGCCCGTCGGTGTCGATCCGCAGGTCGCCGATCTCGGCGCGCTCCAGATCGTCGGCGTTGGCTGCTGCTTTGGCGGCGATCCGGTTGAGGGTCGCGGTGGACTGCCCCTTCAGCGGATCGCCGGGCGCTCGCCAGCCGTCACCTTGCCCGCGGAGCATGATTCGCTCGGTCAGTTGGTGATGGCCCGCGTGGAGTCGGACCAACGTCAAGGATCCTGCGGGTAACGACTCGCCGTACAGCTGGACGGCATCGCGATCGTCAACCGAGCCGACAACTATGAGGCATCGAGCGCCGCTCGCGCGGAACGTCTGCCAACTGGCCGAGAGGTTGCGCACCTTCACCCGATGGTTGTCAGGATCGTCAGCCGGGACAGGCCGGAGGAAGCCCACCTGCTCGAGATCGATGTACGCCGCTGCTACCCCGGCACCCATGATCTCCAGGAAGATCTGGAAGCCGATCGTTGACTTGCCGACGCCGGTCGCACCGCAGAGCCAAAGCACCGGCCCAGGGGCAGTATCCATCGTGCCTGCGTTCGGATCTATCGTGTCCGCGTTCGGCGCCGAGTTGCCGACAGCAACTGTCTGCTCCATCAGCATGGGCCAACCGCCGGCTTGCTCGCGCACGCGCCGAGCCACATCGGGAACGGACATGCCGCTGGTGTCGACGCACACGTCAGCGAACTCACTGAGGTCCAGCGTCTCGGCTTCCTGCATCGCCTCCTCCAGCAGGTCGGCGTCCGATCCTCGCGCGGCGAGGCGCGTTCTCAGATCGTCGCGATCGATACTGAGCCGGCAGAACGTGAGTGCGGCCCCCGGGATCTGGTCAGCGTAGGTGCGAGCCTGGTCGACGTCGACGGTGCCGGATATCACTACGCATCGAGCACCGGCCGTCCGGAAGGTCGCTACCGCCGCAGCAACGTTCGCGACCTTGACCCGGTGGTTGTGCGGGTCCTCGGCCGGGGAGGGATAGCACATTCCGAGTTGGTCGACGTCGACGTAGCCGACCCGAATGCCAACGCTGTCGAGCTGGGAGAAGATCTCCCAGCCGACCGTTGTCTTACCGACTCCACACGGGCCGCAGACCCACAGGACGGGTAAGAGATCGCTGCCTATGGAGCGGGTGAGTTCGGTGGAGGGTCTCATAGGAATCCTTTTGTCGTTCAGATCTGAGCTGTGGCCAGTCTGAGGTGTGGCAGGAGCCGGCAAGCTGGAAGTGCCAGAAGATGGCCGC
>JAWWOY010000420.1:0-5257 GCA_033851195.1 Kribbellaceae bacterium
CGTGGAGCTGCAGGGCCTCGGCGACGTGCCGCAGCTCGGTACCACCGTCGGCATCCGGGCGTTCGTGACGCTGGGCGAGCTGGAGCCGGGTGACATCGAGGTCGAGGCGTTGCACGGCACGGTCGACTTGGCCGACGAGATCAAGGAGCCGGTCGAGGTCTCGCTGATGCTGGCCGAGACGTACGAGGGCAACCGGCACCGCTACGAGGGCGAGCTCAAGCTCGACCGCACCGGCCCGTTCGGCTACACCGTCCGGGTCCTCCCGAAGCACCCGATGCTTGCCAGCCCCGCCGAGCTCGGTCTGGCCGCCGGCCCGTCCGACCCCGACGACCCGAATTCCCCCGACCTCCCCGCAGGCTCGGAGTTCTAACCCCCGGACGCGCCGGCCCTCGCCTCCTCCCGGGAGGCGAGGCCCGGCGCGTCCTCTCAGCTCGTCGGTCCCAAGTTCCCCGGCGTGTCGCCGTTCATCGGTCCCTTGGGTACGCCGGTCCTCCCGGCGAGGTTGTTGCTGACTACCTCGCCTGAGGTACCGCGGAGCGCGGATCGGGAGGTGAGGGTCGACCCCGTGGTGGGCGGGTGGTGGCCTCTTGGCAGCGCGGGCACGAGCTCGCGCCGCCAGGAGTAGCTCGCGCCGCCAGGAGTAGACAGGGGCCGTCCTACCGACTGGCCCGGTGGCGTTCTCACGGCAGCGAGTTGAGGACCGCGGTCGGGGCGTCGGCCGCCGTTGCTGCCAGCTCCTCGAACTCGTTGACCTTGTCGATCTCGGCTGCGGCCATGGACACGTTGGTGATGCGCTCCAGGATGATCTCGACGATCACCGGGACCCGGAAATCCTGGGCGAGCTTCTTAGCCTGCTCCAGGGACGGGGCGATCTCGCCGGGGTCGAACACCCGGATCGCCTTGCAGCCCAGGCCCTCGGCGACCTTGACGTGGTCGACGCCGTATCCGCCGAGCTCGGGGGCGTTGATGTTGTCGAACGAGAGCTCGACGCAGTAGTCCATGTCGAAGGCCCGCTGCGCCTGGCGGATCAGGCCCAGGTAGGCGTTGTTGACGACCACGTGGACGTAGGGGATCTGGAACTGCGCGCCGACAGCCAGCTCCTCGATCATGAACTGGAAGTCGTAGTCCCCGGACAGCGCGACCACCGTCTCGTCCGGCACGGCCGTGGCCACGCCCAGCGCCGCGGGGACAGTCCAGCCCAGCGGGCCCGCCTGGCCGGCGTTGATCCAGTGGCGCGGGTGGTAGACGTGCAGCACTTGCGCGGCCTGGATCTGGGAGAGGCCGATAGTGGTGACGTAGCGGACGTCCCGCCCGAAGGCGGCGTTCATCTCCTCGTACACCCGCTGCGGCTTGATCGGGAGGTTGTCGAAGTGGCTCTTGCGCAGCAGGGTTGCCTTGCGCTGCTGGCAGCTGGCGGCCCAGGACGAGTAGTCCTTGAGCTGCTGCGCGGTCTTGCGCTCGCGGGCGACCTCGACGAACAGCTCCAGAGCCGCCTTGGCGTCGGAGGCGATGCCGTAGTCGGGGGCGAAGACCCGGCCGATCTGGGTCGGTTCGATGTCGACGTGCACGAAGGTGCGGCCCTCGGTGTAGACGTCGGTGTTACCGGTGTGGCGGTTGGCCCAGCGGTTGCCGATGCCGAGGACGAAGTCCGATGCCAGCATGGTCGCGTTGCCGTAGCGGTGCGAGGTCTGCAGGCCGACCATGCCCGCGGCCAACGGGTGGTCGTCCGGGATCGATCCCCAGCCCATCAGGGTCGGCACCACCGGGACGCCGGTCAGCTCGGCGAACTCGACCAGCAGGTCCGCCGCGTCGGCGTTGATCACGCCGCCGCCCGAGACAATCAGCGGCTTCTCGGCGGCCTGGAGCAGGTCCAGGGCCTTCTCGATCTGCGCGCGGGTCGCGACCGGCTTGTAGACCGGCAGCGGCTGGTAGGTCTCGATGTCGAACTCGATTTCCGCCAGCTGCACGTCGATCGGCAGGTCGATCAGCACCGGCCCGGGGCGGCCCGACCGCATCAGGTGGAAGGCCTGCTGGAAGGCGCCCGGCACCTGGGCCGGCTCCAGCACGGTGATCGCCATCTTGGTCAGCGGCTTGGCGATCGAGGTGATGTCGACCGCCTGGAAGTCCTCCTTGTGCAGCTTGGCGACGGGCGCCTGGCCGGTGATGCACAGGATCGGGATGGAGTCGGCGGAGGCCGAGTACAGGCCCGTGATCATGTCGGTGCCGGCTGGGCCGCTGGTGCCGATGCAGACGCCGATGTTGCCGGGCTTGGCCCGCGTATAGCCTTCGGCCATGTGCGAGGCGCCCTCGACGTGACGGGCCAGCGTGTGGTGAAGCCCGCCGTTGCTGCGCATAGCGGCGTAGAACGGGTTGATCGCGGCGCCGGGCAGACCGAAGACGTTGGTGACGCCCTCCGCCTTGAGGATCTCGACCGCGGCTTGCGCGGCTGTCATGCGTGCCATCTCAGTTGGCCTTTCCGGACAGGCGCTCCAGGTTGCGCAGCAGCGCGGAGTGGTCCAGGCCGCCGTCGCCCGCGTTGCGCAGGGCGGTGATGAAGTCGGCAACGAGGGAGGCGGTGGGCAGCGGGACCTCGACCGCGCGGGCGGCGGCGAGCAGGTTGCCCATGTCCTTGTGATGTAGGTCGATCCGGAAGCCCGGGGTGAAGTCGCGCCTCAGGAAGTTGTTCTTCTTGCGGGTCAGCACGGTGGAGCCGGCCAGCCCGCCGTTCAGCACGTCCAGCGCCGCCTCCAGATCGACGCCGGACTTCTCCAGGAAGACAACGGCCTCGGCGCAGGCCTGGATGTTCACGGCCACGATCAGCTGGTTGGCGACCTTGACGGTCTGTCCGGAACCACTGGGGCCGACCAGGACGACGGTGGTGCCCATCGCCTCGAGCACGGGTTTGGCCTCGACGAAGTCCTCGGGCTTGCCGCCGACCATGATCGACAGCACGCCCTCGATCGCCCCGGCCTCGCCGCCGGAGACGGGCGCGTCGATCGCCCGCAGGCCCTTTGCCTCGGCGGCGGCGGCGACGCGCTGGGAGATCTGCGGCGTGACACTGCTCATGTCGATGAGCAGAGCGCCGGCCGGGGCGCTGTCGAGGACGGCGCCCGTACCGAAGTAGACCTCGTCGACCTGCGGGTCGGCGGGCACCATGGTGATGACGACCTCGGCGTCCTTGACCGCCTCGGCGATGGAGGACGCGCCGTGGCCGCCTGCGGCGACCAGCTTCTCGATGGGTTCCGGGATGCGGTCGTAGGCAGTGACTGTGTGCCCGGCCTTGACCAGGTTGGCGGCCATCGGGCTGCCCATGATGCCGAGGCCGATGAAGGCGATCCGGCGAGAAGTGGCGGACATGATGTCTCCTGTGATGCTCGGGTACGGGGGTGGGTTCTAGCGGGCGTCGCGCCGTGAGGAGCGCAAGGCGTGGGGCAGCCAGGTCAAGTTGTCGGCGGAGGAGGTGCCGGGCAGCGCCTTGTACTCGAGGCCGACCAGGCCCTGGTAGCCGGCGGCGTCCAACTGGCCGAGCAGGGCGGGAAAGTCGAGGGATCCGGTACCGGGGTAGCCTCGGCCGGGGTTGTCGGCGATCTGGACATGGCCGATGAGGTCCACATACGCGGCGATCGCCTTGGCCGGGTCCTCGCCGCCTCGGGCGAGGTGGTAGAGGTCGGCGAGGAAGCGGGTGTTGCCGAGGCCGGTAAGCGCGTTGACGGCGTCCACCACCGCGACCGCGTCCTTGCTGGACAGCAGCCCGTACTGCGGGGCCTCCGGCGCGTTCAACGCCTCGACCAGCAGGATTGCGTCGATGCCGTGGGCGGCCTGCGCGGCCAGCGCCAGGTTCTCTAAGGCCAGCTCGTCCTGCTCCTGGACCGGAACGCCGTCGACCCGGTTGCCGTAGAGCGCGTTCAGCGCCCGGCAGCCGAGCGAGTCCGCGAGGCCCACCGCGACCGCGATGTTGTCGCGGAACCGCTGCGAGTCCGCGGGACGCGACAGCAGGCCCTTGTCGCCGGCAGCCATGTTGCCGGCGTCGAAGTTCAGTCCGGTCAGCTGGACACCAGCGTCCGCGAACGCGCGGCGCAGCGCATCGAGTTCGGCCTCGGGCGGGGTCGGGCCGGAAAGGGTCCACCACAGTTCGGCCGCATCGAAGCCGGCGGCGGCCGCGGCGGCGGGCCGCTCCAGGAGCGGGAGTTCGGTGAACAGGATCGAGAGGTTGATGGTCCAGCGCTGGTTCAGCCACGGGCTGGGGGTGGCGGCCATGCAATCACCAATTCCACTATACGGAAGACAGCTTCTGCCTTACGAAAACTATGCCACGGCGCCGCGAAACGTCAAAACCGAACGCGAACGCATTCGCCCGGGGCGGCCGCGGCGGACTCTTGGTCACGTGGATGCCTTCCGCGGTGAACACCGCGTCGAAGGCCGCAATGAACACCGCGTCGAGGCCGCAGTGAACTTCGCATCGCGGTCGCGTAGCAGGAAACCGCAGCCCCGCCGCGCGCTGGTCGAGGTTCATCAGTAGATTCCGTGCCTGCTGGGCCGCCCAGGCGCCGGTCGGGTGGGGCGGTCACCCCAACCAAGTGGACCTGGCGCACGGATGGGCACAGGCTCGTTCGACGCGGCGGAGCGTGGGTGCTGCAGGGCACGGTCATCCCGCCAGGGTCACCCGTCGCCGGCATGCCGGCGACGGCCGGCCACCGGTTACCTGAACCGCACTGCTACCTCTCCGATCGCCGAAAAGTTCGCCCGCCAACTGCCCGGACCCTGCACCGGATGGTTGCAGAACGATCCGGTGATCACTCGTTGACCCGGTTGCAGCCCGCAGCCGTACTGATGCAGCAGGGCGCACAGACGCGACAGTGACAGGAACGGGTCGTCCATGGAGTCCCCGGGCGTCTTGGCGGCAACCAGTTCATCGTCACGCCACAACTCGACCGTGGTCTCGGTCAGGTCCGGCCGCACGGGTGCCTCCGGCCCCAGCACGATGCCCCAGTTGCCCAGGCCATCCGCGACCGTGGTCGCGTCGTCGGCTCCCGGCGGCAACCGGACCTCGTTCAGTTCGAACGCGGGAGCAACCCCTCGAACGGCCGCTCTCGCGGCAAGCGGATCGATGTCGTCGCCTTGCAGGGGGGAACCGAGAACAAGACACAGTTCGGGCTCGAGGTAGCACCCGGTGATCTCGTCGTGCGCGAGGGCGTCGCTGGAGCGGAAGATCCGGCTGTCGAGGACGTACCCGAACGGCCGGAAGTCCTTGCCCATC
>JAWWOY010000427.1:0-7570 GCA_033851195.1 Kribbellaceae bacterium
AGCTGCCCAGACCAGCTTGGCCGAAGACCGCGAACAGGAACAGGTACTTCGCCGCGATATCGAGGGCCTCGCAGTTGCGATCAGCCGACGCGGACAGGTCCCTCCCGCGCACCCCTGGGTAGCGAGCATCATCGCGCCGCCTGCTGGCCGGACCGCCGCGCCGGGGGAGCGTGCCCGCGAGACGCTGGGGATCGCCTTCGGGATCGTCACCCCGTCAGCCGTGCCGTTGCGCAATGGCAGCGTGCGGCTGACCCAGGCGCGGGATGTCCTGCCCGTCGGGATCGTCACGGCCATGGTGACTCAGCTGAGCCGTCGGGCGGCGGACCATGCGAGTGACGAGCGGATGCTGGCCGAAGCCGTAGCGGTGCTCGGCGCCGAGATCGCCCGCGTTCGTGGCGGCTCGCCCACGGATGGTGCCACGGCTGCAGTGGACCGGCTGCTCCACGTTCCTGGTCTGGCCCAGCCGCGCCGCGACGAGGGCGAGGCGATGCTGCGCGTAGTACTGCAGAGCGGAGCTCAGGAATCCGAGGCAGCCGCGGCACGATTGGCAACGATGCCAAACGAGCCGGAGCCGCCCTTGGCCTCCGAGATCGTGGCGGTCGCTCAGCAGATCAGCCGCGATGCCCAACTGCTCCGCACGACCAACCTGCCCGGCCCCGGTACTGCGATGCCGGGCCGGGGTGGTGCCCCGGTGTCCGGGCGGCACCGTGCGCAGGTAGGCGGCAGTCACCGGCGTGCTCCGGGACGAGGTCTGACGGCGACACGGGAGGTGCGCGGTACCTCGCTGGACCCCCGGGTCGGCGGCAGGCCCAGCCACGACCCTGATCTGCGCGAGAAGGCGGCGCTAGCTGCTCTGCAGGGGCTGAGCCAGGCCGATCTGGGCGCCTGGATCACCAGCCGGCCCACCATTCTCGCGCGACCGCAGTTGGCCGTCGTCAACACGACAGCCAGCGATGCCCCGCAGCACATCCGGGTGGAGATCTTGCCGCCGGGCCGCGGCCTGGTCGCCCAGGGCAGGCTTCGCTCAGGCACGGAGAATGATCCGCACGTGCTGCGGATCTCGCAGCGGCTGGCCGATTCAGAGGTCAAACAGGTCTGGGTACATCAGCTCAGCCAGATGACCCAGCAGATGGAGGCGGCGAAGGCCGGGCGTCCGACCGGCATCCTCGGCAGGGTTCGGTCGCTCTTCAGCCACGAGAAGCGCGACCGCAGGCTCAGTGCCGACTACGCCGCCTACCGGCTGCTGTCCAAGGACTGGCACCAGGCGCGGGCGGAGACCATCGCCAACGGTCGCCCGACCGGCCCACGGAGTGTGGCGGACCTGGAACGAGACATCCAGGGCCTGGCCTCGGCGATCAAGAGAAGAGGCGGCACCGCACCTGCCCTCCCGTTCGTCCACGGCTCGATCTACTCACCGGGCGCGTCGGCGGCCGGCATCGCGGCCGCCGCGGAGCAAGCCGCCATCGCGGCCAGTCCGGTGCCGAACACTCCCGCGCATCTGCGTGAGCAGGTCGTTGGCGAGATCGCCAAGCTGGAGTTGGCGGTCACGGATCTGCAGGTCCGGGCGGACGCCAAGACCACCAGCGCCGCCACGGCCACCGCGCGGGCCGCCAAAGGCATGACCGACGCCGCGGCGGAAGAGAAGTTCAGGGATCAGGGCGCCCCCGAACGCGCCCGCAAGATCCGGGTGGACGCGATGGCCGATGGCAACAAGGCGAGGCGCCACACCGAGATCGCAGGGGCCTACCGGCAGGCCAGGGCTGCCGCTGGCCAGGCGCTGGCCGGCTACCAGGCATTGCTCGGTGAGCTCGACGCGGTCATCGCCGATCCTGGCCGGCCGCAGACCGAGATCCCCGAGCTGGCCCGCCAGGCCGCTGAGAAGGCCGACCTCTATCAGGCCGGCGTGGACCAGGCGATGCCGGTCAAGGGCGTGCTGGAGACCGGGGTGCCGACCGGACAACCGCTGAGGGTTCCGGTCGACGAGATCAACAAGATGCTGGCCGCGCACGGCAGTGACGAACTGATCGCTCGTGGCGCCCCGCGCCCGATGCCGGGGGCCGAGTATCGCCGGTTGTTGTCTTCCGACGGCATGGTTTTCACGGTGGGCGGCAGTCCCTACGACGACGTCACCAAGATCACCCAGGTCCGGCTCACGATGAAGGCTCGCGATCTGAGCGAGGTCATCGACCGGGACTACGACCTCGCCGAGCAGATGTCCGGCACCCTCGGCGAGGGCGGCCAGAGCATCGCCACCACCAGCACGCACTCGTCGACCATCAGCGCCGGCATCGACCTGCAGCCGTTCATGGCGATGGCACCCGAGGGAAGCGCCGTCCAGGCCGCGTCGCAGGTGATCGCACCCAGCGCCGGCTTCTCGTCCGGGCGCAGCACCAGCGATACAAGCGGCGCGTCCGCGCACGTCCAGCTCGGCTTTGTCGACGTCAACCAGGGCGAGTCACTGCCGGTCGAGTGGTCCGGCAGATGGGAGATGGAGGTCCGCACGTCGGCCACCGGGCCCTGGTCGCCGGTCGAGATCGTCGACGCCGGCCGCCAGTTGACCTGGGTGTCGAGCGCCTACACCGTGAAACCGGCGGCGGAGACCGTCACCCTCAAGGAGCTCGGCCGGGAGGCAGAGGTCAGCGCCGAGTTCCCCCGGCACACGGTCTCCAGCATCACCGGGCTCCAGGGCATCAACGACCGCCTCATCGCCGAGGGCCGCGAGAAGTTCGGCCCCATCGACCGCGTCGCGCACGACCACATCCGCGGGCTGGTCAACAAGGACATCTATCGGCTGCTGCGGGAAGCCGGCAAGCCCGCCGGATTGAGCCGGTCGATCCCCAACGGCGGCGAGTCGAGGTTTGGGCTCCAGCTCGAGGCCAAGCCCATCTGGAGTACGGCGGAGCTCAGCGGCGAGTCCAGCTCCGAGGTCGGGCAGGAAAAGGTCCTGGTCGATTTCGGCGGGGTCAACGCGAGTGAGACCTTCGGCAAGTCGCTGTCGGGTTCGGCCTCCCTGGCCTACCCGGGCAAGCCGCTGACCAGCCCGCAAGCGGTGCCCGGATTCCTGCCCAGCCCGACGGCGCTGAGCGACGTCGGCTCGACGACCGCGGACATCTCATTGAGCGCCACCGCCGGGCGGAATGTCTCCAGACAGGGCGGCCAGAACGTCAGCGCTACGTCGATCACCCCGGTGGTCCACCGCAGCAAGGGTCCCACCCAGGGCGTCGTCGTGGGCTTCGAGGTGACCGCCACCCTGTACGACCTCCGCCGCCCCGACGTCAAGCCGGTGGTCGTGACGGAGGTCTGCAGGGCCCGGCTCCGGGTTCCGGAGAACGACCTGCTGCGATGTGGCGGACGGGCCGACAAGAACGCGGTGCTGCGCGAGGACGGCACGATCCGGCTCGACCAGGACGGCCGGGCGCTGCTGCGCGGCGATGCGGAGCCGCCGACCGGCCCGCAGACGCTGCCTCCGTGGCACGGCAACGGCGAGAACCAGTTGCGTGGTCCGGGCAAGGCGCTGACCCAGGACCTCACCGGTGCCGACGAGACCCTGAAGCAGGCGCTGACCAACCTCAGCGGGCAAGGCCTGGTGCCGCCGCTGGATGAGAAGTTCCAGCCGCGGAAGGTCGCGCTGCCGTCAGACCTGCACGACGCGGACCGGTTGCAGCGGTTGAGGGCCTGGCAGCGGGAGAACTACGACCGGGTCGTCCACCACATCTCGGCGCCACGGATCGAAGCGGGCATCAACCAGGCCTGCCAGGGTGGCCTGCCGGTCGTCCTCATCGATCGGACCGGTCACGTACCGCGGTACCGCCCGTTCCGGCTGGCCGTCAAGCAGGACTTCAACGACGTCGAAGGCCGGGGCACCAGCGACACGGACGTCGTGGTTCGGCTCGGTATCGCCTCCGACGCCACCGGGCGGTCCTCCGGCCGGTCGAAGTCGGTACCTGTCTCAGTCGGTGCGGGTATCAGCAACGGTCCCGCGGCGGGGATTAGAGGCTGGGCCGGCCGGCTGCGAGTGCGCCTGAGCCGGACCGCGATCGGCCGGAATTTCAGCTCGACGGTGAGCCAGCGGGTCCAGCCGGTCACGCTGAACGAGAGCACCGCGCCGGTCGACAAGCTCCGCCAGGGCCTTCGGATCACCTTCACCGAGGTCACCGAGCACGGCGACTCGGCACCTCTGGCCGACGTCAAGGGCAGCATGGTGCTGGTCATCGACAGCGCGCTGACCCGGGCGGCCCCGCCCGTGTTCGAAGCCCAGCCCACGGCGCCGGACCCGGCCACTGTCAATCAGGCGATGCCCGTCGCCGTGGACGCCGGCCACCCGGCCGATCGCCTGTACACGGCGGTGAGCGCCATCCGGGCGGATTCCAGCGCCTACCTGCAGCTCCATGCTCTGCTCGCTCCGGACAACCTGGTCGCCCACCGGGAGTGGATGAACGGCCAGTACGAGCTCCCCCTCGTGATCACCCCCGCACCGGCGACGCTGGCCGCGGCGGTAGAGCAGAGGACCTTGCTGCCACAACAGTTCAAGGTGGTGATCCGCGGCGCGGCCAAGAGCCAGACCTTCGCCGCGCCGAGCGAAGAGAACACCGCCGACGTCAACTTCACCATGAGGGACGTCGGCATGACGTCCGGCACCTCGGCCTCGGGCGGTGCCGGGCTCGACGGAGGCGGCGGCCCGGCCGGCGCCGACGGTTCCTCGATATTCGGCGGCGCCAGTATCGGCCGCGTCGGCGGCACGTTCCAGTCCACCACCCACAGCCAGACGACCGGCGAGGAACGACTGCTGGTCCACGTCGGCACCCACCACGAATTCATCGAGCGGTACAGCCTCGTGGCCGACATTATGGACGGCGACCGCGTCGTCCAGACGGTGCCCCTGGAGGACGCGCTCGTCCAGAGTTCGATGCCCGAGAGCCGCGCCCTGCGGCTCTACGGGAGCAGCAAGCTCGACCTTCCGCTGCCCGTCGTGACCGACGCGACCGAACGGTACCTGAACGGCAAGCTCGAGCCCAGCCCTCGCACCGCGGCCGCCTTCGTCGGCCGCTACAGCCGGGAGAAGGCCGGCGTCACCACCGGGCTGGCTGCGACCCACACCGACGAACGGCTGACCAGCAAGGTGCTGGAAAAGGCCGGTGTCGCGGAGTCCACCGCCACGACCGCCGAGGACCGGCTCAAGGAGACCCTGACCAGCACCGCGCAGCTGGCCGACCATCGCAGAGTGGTGAGCCACTCGGGCTCTGACCTGGCCAACCTCGCGTCGGCCCAGATCGTGGCCATCAGCCTGCGGGGGAAGCCGGACGAGAAGGTCGACCTGATGGCACTCTCCCTTCCGCAGGTCGAAGAAGTAGCGCCCGACCTGCTGGCCAAGAGCCGGCTGCTCAAGGCCGCCCTGAAAGTCAATCTGGGCCCTGCCGGCTTGGATGGCCGCCTGGAGGACATGTTCGGCCCCGGGGGGGACGTCTCGAGCTACGACGTCCCCCTCAAGGGGACGCGTTGGCCTGATCGGCTGCTGGTCTGGAACAAGGCACGCTTCGAGGGCGACATCACTGTGGACGGCAATCCCGAGATCCCGAAGGTGGACTCGATAGGCCTGAACCAGGCCTACCACTACCTCGTCGTCGACCAGTCCACCGGGCACAACAGGACGTACTCGGCGGGCGTGGAAGGCAAGAACGCAAACAGCGACGGCACCACGATGTCCGGTGGCATCGGCACCGATTTTTCCCGCCAGGCCGCGGCCGGGCGCAGCAACGTCACCACCAACGTGGACGGCGCCGGGCACTTCGACCTAGCAGAGGTCCAGCGGGACGTGGTCTTCACCTCCGTGGTGACCCGGGTGCACAACGCCGGCGGACCGGCGGAGTACACCACCACGTCGGCGCCGGTAGAATTGCGGGCCCAGATAACCTTGCTAGTTCCAAGGAAGCTGCTCGGCCCGCCGCCCACCGGCGTCGCCGCCCAGCAGACTCCCGACGAGCGCCGGCCCGAGCATCGCAGCTTCAAGATGCCCAGGGGGGCCGTCGTCGAGACGGCAATCCCGCACGGACGGGACGACGAAGTCACTGACCAGCTCTGCAACCGTCTCAGCGAGCACCTGGCCCATCCCGACGTGCTGAGCGTGGCCGGCATGGCTGAGTACCAGGTGGCAGTGGAGACCCAGTTGCACCCAACCGCTCTCAAGGCCGCGTTCAAGCCGCTGTTCAGCGAGGACGGTCTGAACCTGGTGCCGATGGTTGCCCCCGGCAATGGACGCACCACAGTGGGTGTCAAGATCAACGCGAAAGTGACCGGGTGGGAGCTCGTCGGCGGCCCGCTGGCCAACGGACAGATCCGCAACGTCGGACGAAGCCAGGCGGGCACCTGGGCGTCGACCACCGAGACCCAACTGTCGGTGACGGCTAGCGGCGGCGCCAGCGGCGGCATCGCCAGCGTGAGCGCCTCCAGCGGTGTGCAGGTCAACAATAAGACCACTGTCGCGAACGGAACGCGCCTGGAAACCAGCAAGTTCACAGAACCCAAGGCCGGACCCGACGAGGAAGCGGCCGGGCTGGTCACCGTCCTGGTCTCGGCGGTGTGCGACGCCACCGTGGACCAGACCACGGACAAAGGTCGCGGGACCCCGGCGACAAAGAAGTCGGATCACCTACCCAACTTGGCGAAGGTCCACTTCTACGTGAAGATGCTGAAGCACGATTACCTCGACGTGCTCCGGCAACTGGAGTCCGGCGCCTCGGTGGAGTCGGTGCTGGCCGGTGCGCAACTCCAGGCGGTGCCGCCCAAGTGGGGCAAACCGGACCTGCGGGCGACCGAGTACGGGCAGGACAAGTCGGGACAACGGGTGTACCAGCCGTACCGACCGCTGGTGGATGCCCTCGCGAAAGCTAAGGCCGAGAGGACCACCGTGGTGTTGTGCGTGCAGGAGGCGGACGGCCACGACCGGCTCTACCAAGCGTTCCCCGTTGGGAAAAGCGGGGTAACCATGGCCGGCGTGAACGACGGCGGCTATGCCGCGGCCTTCGCCACCCTGCATCAGGACATGGCGCTGATGGCCGAGGGACGGGTCGACCTGCGGCAACTGTTCAACAGCACCCAGCGGCAGGGCAGATTCAGCAGCAAGGTGGCCGACGCGCTCGAGCAAAGCGGTGTTCCGGCGAGCATCCTGAAGGGGCTCGCCTACAGCACGACGGCACGCCAGCTGCCCCCGGCCGCCGGCCAGGGCGCGGACCACCCCGAAAGCGGCGCGGCGGCCGGCCACACCATCACGCCGACCGGACAAGGCTCCTTCTTGGGACTGTGACCGCGGCACCGGCATGATGGACCCCCACGACGAAAGGGATGGCATGGCGTTCGCGGTGGCGCGTACCAGGGACGAGGCTCACCTTTACCTGGAGCTGAATCCGTGCCAGGACTGCGGTTCGATCGAGGCGCCCTGGGAGCACGGCCTGACTGAGGTGGACGGCGAGCTGACCATCAGCTACGCCGGTGTCTGCCCGGGCTGTGGCGCAGCGCGCGAGTATCTGTTCGGCCTGCCCGCTCGGGAGACCGCGGCCGTTTCCTGGCCGACCTT
>JAWWOY010000436.1:0-4558 GCA_033851195.1 Kribbellaceae bacterium
TTGCCGGTCAGCCGCGCCTGCGACGCGTAGACCCGGGTGAGTAGTGCGCTCACGTGGACGTGCAACGGGTGCGGTACTTGGTCGGCCATGGGTCAGCGGTCCACCGTCTGGATTTCCAACACTGTCACGGCACGGTTGGCTGCTTTGGTTGGTCCGGTGATGTCTTGCTGGCGGGCGCCGGCCAGCCACCACTGCACCGTCCAGCCCACCTGCGCGGACAGGGTGTATTTGCCGGACTTCTCGTAGGTGACCGTGCAGGCGGCCGGGTCATCGTTCGCGCCGTTCCACGGCACGCCCGCGCCGGCGCACTCTTGGGCGGTGCTGCCGTCGCCGGGCGTGATGGTCATCTGGGGCACGATCTGCCACTGCAGTCGGTATCCCTCGAGCACGATGGTCTTCGACTTCTGCTGGTACCGGCTGGGTGTGTAGAGGCCGTTAGCGTCGGTGAGCCACACCCAAGTGGGGAATCCGATCACCTGCTTGGTCGGGACCGGGTTCACCGCGAGGTAGGTGTCGGGGAACGGCAACTGATCGACCACCGAGGCCATCACCTGCTCAGGTGTCCGTCGCGGCGCAGGAGGCGGGGTGGTGAAGAACCGGACCTCTAACCCCGCGCGGCGGATCATGTCGGTTTGCCGGGTGTCCTGCTGACTATCTGTGGATAGCGAAGTTAAGTCATCTCGGTCTGCAGGCCTACCGGCGTCACGGTCTGACCGCAGCCCAGTACCGCGAACAGCATGGGCCACTGCGCGGGGTCGGCATGGTGAGTAGCGACCTGAGCCAGCAGATCCGCTCTAACGCGCGCAGATGGCGACATCTGCCGGATGGGGCGTTCGTCGCGGCTCGGGATCCGACCAAGGCGACCGACGCCCGCCAGCTGCGGACCCGATCCGATGGCGGCCACCCGGGGCGTACGCGCAACAGTCGCACGCGTGTAGCCCCGGGCGAAGCAAGACCCTCAAGCCGACTCGAGCACCGCCGAGCTCGGAGGAACCGCCGCGACGCGCGCAGGTCGGCCTCCATCGCCCTGGTGCGCTCCCGACGGCAGACAGGCTGTATCTTGCGGGCCCTGGGGGTGAAGATGCGTCGAGCAATGGCAATCGTGGGATGCGCCATCCTGGTGTTGGCTTTGGCTGCCTGTGACACCACCGAGCGGAAGACCGAGGATCCACCGGTCAGCCCGACGCAGCCAGTCGGCAGTCCGTGCGAGCGGGTGCTCCCGACCATGAGGGGGAGCTGGAAGGCCGAGCGCGGAGAAACAGCACGCGGCGGTCAGCCGTTGTCGGACACCTGCTGGCTCACCGACGCTGCCGACGCCAAGCACCGCATCCGCATCTCGGTCTCGGTGCTGCCCATGACCGCCGAGGATCTCGCGAAGGTCCGCGACACCGACAGCTTCTACATGCCGGTGGTCGACGGCGAGGTGGGTAAGGGGTCGTGGGCAACCTCCTCCACGGACGACGCTCGGGTGATGATCAGCAGCAGCGAGCGGCTGGTGAGGGTGGTGACCACCGTCGGCTGGACGGAAGGACTCGCCGAGGCCAGGGCGGTCGCGAAGACGGTCGACGGCTTGCCAGGCGGTGTCCCGGCAGCCCAGGCCGTGATCCGGCGTCCTGAGTGCGACCGAGGTACGGCGGCCGCCGAGAAGCTGCTCGGCATGCCAGCGAGGGCGAGGCGGGACTCCGTCTCCGCCGGCAGCGTCCGGTGCCTGTGGGGCACGACCCGTGGGACCGCCTTCGCCGAGGCGGGCGGCATCCGGTCCGCGCCCGGTGAAGAGTTCTCCTGGATCAAGACGTTGGACCCGATCCAGGCGAAGCAGGTCAAGATCGGGGCCGAAGGCCGGCAGACCGCGGAAGTCGTCACCTACCGGGTCGGCAAGGACACGTACGTCAGTGTCGGCGCCGGCCCGTTCCTCACGACCGATCCCGCCGCTGTCCGGGCGCTCGCCCTCGCGATGCTTCCCGTCTACGGCGGCTGACTCAGCCCGGCCAGCTTGACCGGCCGGCCGGAGAGCGGGACGACGATCTCGCAGGTACCGGTGGCGAGGGTGCAGCGGATGATGCCGCGGGGGACTCGGGGCCGTTGTCGGCGATGACGAGGAAGTGCTGGTCTTTCCTCGACGACGGTCTCCAGGAACAAGGCGCCGGTCCATTGGCGGACCAGGCCGTTCTTCGCGTCCAAAGTACTGACCTCGAGCGGCGAGTAGCCGTCGCCGTACGCCGGGCCGCCGACTGCGATGGTGCCGTCCGAGGTGAAGGTACAACCATGAGCACCGCCGTCACACCGGCATCGGATTGCACACCCCCGCCGACGTTCACTTCGGATTGGCCGCCGGCAAAGCTGCCGACCGCCGGGCCGTCCTTGCTGCCGCCCGCGCGCAACACCCGCACCGCTTTACAACCACCACGCCACCGAAGATCCTCGACCTACCAGCATTGTCTGGATCAACCGATCAGCCGACGCCGCGGTTTTGAGCGTATGTTCCGCCTCCATTTGTCGTGGGTTCCGGCTCCACGTTGTTGTCGGGGATCGTTGTTGGCGAGTTCGCGCTGCACTCAAAGAAGTTGCTGGGAGTCGCGGTTGCCATGATGCTGTCGGGATGACACTGCTGCTTCGCGAACTGCGCTCGGAGGACTGGCAGGTGTGGCGTGAATTGCGTCTCGCTGCACTCGAGGAGGCGCCGCACGCTTTCGGTTCCCGGCTGTCGGACTGGGCCAATGCCGAGGAGGAGCGTTGGAGGGCCAGGCTGGAGATCGCCGGGTCCTACAACGTGGTTGCCGTGACGGACGGCCACCCGGTCGGGATGTGCAGCGGCGTGCCGACCGAGGACGATGGCGTGGTCGCGCTGATCTCGATGTGGGTCGCTCCTGCCGGCCGCGGCCGCCGCATCGGCGAACGGCTGATCGCGGCGGTGGAGCAGTGGGCGCTGAACATGTCAGCCCATACTTTCGAACTGTCAGTCACTACGGGCAACGATCACGCTCATGCCCTCTACCTCCGTTGTGGCTTCACCGAGACCGGCGAACGCGGTGACCTGATGCCCGACGGCGTCCACCACGAACTCGTCCTGCGCAAGAAGCTTGACCAGCTGACAGCTCCGAGCGGCACCCATCCGCAGTCTCGGGGTGCGTGACCGATCGGCGGCTTCGTGCCCCCCAGGTGCTGGCGAGTTTGGCCGGAGTCTTGCTAACGCCTTTGCCAACAGGCGACGTGGACTGCAGTACGGGCAGAGACGACAGGGCTGACTATCAGGCTCAGAGCGGCACTTATTGCGGTGGCAGCGGACCGCCCTAAACAGCCGTCAACGACCGACGACACCAGCATTACTCGTGCTCAGGATCGCCGGTCGGTGCGTGTCTCAGCCTGCCGGGGAAGGACTCGTAATCAGGCGCTCATGGCTCTGGGACTAGGCCGGCGAGCCGGTCGAGGTCGAGTCGGCGATGCGGCTCGGACAGACGGGCGACGCGCGGTTTAGGAAACCGAAGCACCCCGCCGACATACGCCCTTCCAGGCGTAACCAGCCAACTCCGGTTCGGGCGGTTCTGACTCCAGTTGACTCCGATCCATATGGCTTTGTTCCCGCAGTGTTCCCACGCTGAACCGCTGAGCGCAGGTGAAGTCCCCATCAGTCTGGCGACTGAGCTGAGGGGGTCCCACTAGGGCCCGTCATCTCGGACTGACGCAACTGCAAGCACGGGTGTCGAACGGCGGCCGGGAACAGACGCTGGTGTCCCAACACCCCTGGCCGAGGTGACCCTCACTGGACCGTAGGCTCGTGACGTGGCGCTGATTCACCGGGCTCAGATCCGGCCGACGAAGATGGAACTGATCGGTGGATGGCTTCCGAGCCAGCCCTGGTATGCCGGAGGGGCACAGCCTGAGGTGCAGCCCTTGGGGTCGTATCGCTTCGACGACCCGGCTGGTGAGGTCGGCATCGACACCCATCTGATCCTTGCCGATGGCGCCCAGATCTTGCACGTGCCGTTGACCTATCGGGCTGCTCCACTGGCCGGCGGTGAGCCCTGGCTGATCGACACGACGGAGCACACGGTCCTGGGCAAACGCTGGGTCTATGACGGCTGCGGGGATCCCGTCTATGCGAATGCCCTGGCCGCCGCGATCCTGGCGGACGGCGCGCAGGCCGAGGAGTACTTTGAGGTCGACGGGCGCCGCGATTTCCGCACGCCGACGGCTCAGGTGACCGGAAATGGCGACAGCGCTGGGGAGCTCAGCACCGTCGACACCGTAGCGGACCTGTCCTGTTCGACCGATGGCGTGGTGACCGTCATCCGCGCAGCCGCGTGGGAGCTCACGATCAATCGGGTGATCGACCCGAAGGCCGACGTCGCCGGTGAATACACACTCACTGGCACCTGGTCCGACCAGGCAACACCCGCCGTCCTGGCAGCCGCCCGACTGACCTAAAGTCCGTAGCCCGGTGCCGACACGGTCGAACCGCAACTGGGCGATGCCCGTGCCACCGGGGCGCACCCAGCCGAACTCGGATCGACGCCTCTTTGTTCCCGTAGTGTTCCCAGGCTGAACTGATGAGCGCGGC
>JAWWOY010000486.1:0-3813 GCA_033851195.1 Kribbellaceae bacterium
ACGTTGCTGACAGCAACAAGATCCACCCGGTGACCGCCTGGGCCGGGCCGTGGCCGGTGGAGGAGCGCTGGTGGGACGCGGATGCGGAGAACAGGCTGGCCAGGTTCCAGATCGTCGGTGCCGACGGTCGTGCCTGGCTGTTCGCCGTCCGCAACGGTCACTGGTGGGTCGAGGCCAGCTATGACTGAGCCATGGGAGGTTCGACCACTATCTGGCAGGCTGTGCGGCCAGCCCTGTGAGGGCCACGGTGGCGATCGCGGCCAGGATGGTGCCCAACTTCCGGTTGCTCATATTCGCCCTTCGGGTCGTTTACCGCCGCCCGGAGCGGGGTGGCGGTCGCGGAAACCGCGGCTAGATGTCACGGAGCGCGAGCGCCGGCCTTTCGGAATGGCTCGAAAGCGTCGACGGGGCAGAGATCTCCAAGAGCGCTGGAGAGCGGGCTACGGGGCTGGCACAGAGCTTCTCATGCAACGACCTCGCTGTCGGTGCAGCGGCGGCGGTGATAGGCCCAAGTGACGGCTGCGAGCAGCGGTCCCCACAGCACTAGCGGAAGATAGGCGGCGGCCATCAGGACCTGCCAGCCGCCTTGCGGCTCCAACGGGTCGTAGAAAAGATCGGTGAACATCAACGGGTTCAGGCTCCACAGCAGGACCAGCCCGACCGCGCCGAGCGCGGCCGGAACGATGGCCGCGTTCGGGGGCACCCGGCGAGCACCGACCAACGGCAGCCAGGAGGGGAGCACCTCGCCCCAGGGCCTGACCAGGCCAAGCGTGAGCAGGGCCAGGGCTTCGGTCAGCAGGCTCAGAGTGACAAGGTAGGAGCGGTCGGCAAAGCTATTGGCGTTGGCAGCCACCCAGGTGGGGTCGTAGCCGAGATCGAAGCCAGCGGCCAGGCAGAGTCGCCAAAGGCACGACGGCAATGTCGTCAAAGCACTGAGGTGTGCTGCCCGCACCGCCCACGGCGGCGGCGTTCGGCCGTCGCGCGGGCTGGTCAGAGGGTTCAGGTGCTGTGTGCTGCTCACCGGGTCGAGTATCGCTGGTGCAGACCTACGGATCCTCACCCGCAGGAGTGAGCTCGCCACCAGATTCTCAGTGCAGAGAAGGTCCAGCTCGACCAGAATCGGCCCGGGCAGGCGCGCGAGGGACGAAACCTTCGGCATCAGCACGCTCGGTGCGGTGTGTTGATAGTTGGCCCGGTCTACGGTCTGGAACCGCGACCGCCGGATCGCCCAGGACATGACCGAGGACCAGAAGGAGATCTCCCGCCGACAACGCGATCCAGAAGGTGGTCGTGTCCGACACGCTGAAGGAGAACGAGACCGCGCCGTGGTCCGATACCACCCGGATCGTCCTGCGCAAGGACGCGCACGAGCAGATCGCCGAGCTGAAGCGGGGCGGGGGCGGCGACATCATCATGTTCGGCAGCCGCACCCTGTGGAACGACCTGCTGCAGGCGGGCCTGGTCGACGAACTGCACCTGATGGTCAGCCCGGTCGTCCTCGGCGGTGGTACGCCGGCCTTCGCCGAGGGTGGGGTCCCGTCGCTCAAACTGATAACACCCAGACCGCCGAAGGCTCCGACAACCTCTTGATCCGTACGCCGCCACCCGCCCGTAACGCGGGCCTACCGCGAGGCGCGGGATTCGAGGTAGCGCTGTTCGGGGAGGCTGAGGGTGCGGCGCGCGGCCAGGTGGTAGGCCTCGCGGGCGGCTTCCTTGTCGCCGGCCAGCTCCAGGAGATGCGCCCGGACTGCGTCCACCCGATGGTGTTCTGCCAGCGCCGGATCGGCAGAGGCTGACTCCAACCGCTCCAGGCCGGCGCGAGGTCCGTGCACCATGGCGACAGCGACGATCCGGTTCAGGCTCACCATCGGCCCGGGCGCTATCGTCTCCAGCAACTCGTACAGCACCAGGATCTGCCGCCAGTCCGTGTCCTCCGCATTCGCCGCTTCGTCGTGTACTGCGGCGATCGCGGCCTGCAGCTGATAGGGACCAATAGGTGCCGTTCGCAACGTCATGGTGATCAGCTCGGTGCCCTCGGCAACGGCTTGAGCATCCCACCGCCCCCGGTCCTGTTCGGGCAGTGGGACCAGAGCGCCGTCCGGCGAGACCCTGGCCGGGCGGCGCGCGTCCGTCAGCAACATCAGCGCGAGCAGGCCCGATACCTCACCGTCGTCAGGGAGTTGTTCGTGCAGCTGCCGGGCCAGCCGGATCGCCTCCGCGCTCAGCTCGACCCGGTGCAGGCTGGAACCCGAGCTGGCGGTGTAGCCCTCGTTGAAGGTCAGGTACAACACATGCAGTACGGCGGCCGTCCGCTCGGACAGTTCATCCGCGGGCGGCAACCGGAACTCGGCACCAGTCGCCTTGATCCGCGCCTTCGCCCGGCTGATGCGCTGCCCGATCGTCGTCTCCGGAACCAGGAAGGCCCGGGCGATCTCAGCCGTGGTCAGTCCGCCGACCGCCCGCAAGGTCAGCGCCACCTGCGACGGTGGAGTGAGTGACGGGTGGCAACACAGCAGTAACAGGGTCAACGTGTCGTCGGCGACCGGAGCCGGCTCAGGGTCCGGCGGAGTCATCGACGCGACGGTCTCCTCCCGACGCTGACGGGCCGCCTCATTGCGCAGCATCTCGATCCGTCGCCGCGAAGCGACCGTGATCAGCCAGCTCCGCGGATTATCCGGCAGCCCCTCGACGGGCCACTGCGTCGCCGCCGCGAGCAGCGCCTCCTGCACCGCGTCCTCGCAGGTGTCGAACCCGCCATAGCGGCGTACCAGGGGACCGAGGACCTGCGGCGCGAGCTCGCGTAACAGCTCCTCGAGGCGAGCCGTGTCGGTCATAGCCCCAGCGCGCTCAGATCCTGGATCGGACGCACCTCGACCACGCCGAAGCCGGTCGCCTCCGGGATCATCGCCGCGTGCTCGATCGCCCGATCCATGCTGTCGCAGTCGACCAGGTAGAAGCCGGCCAGTTGCTCCTTCACCTCGGCGAACGGGCCGTCCGTGGTGAGGACCTTGCCGTCCAGGACGGACACCTGCTTGGTCTCCTTCGCATCGGCCAGAGCGTGGTGCACGATGCCCTCGCCGGACGTCTCGAGGACGGCGTTCAGTTCGACGTACCCCTGCAGGCCTTCCTTGCGCTGTTCTTCCGGGAGCCCGGCCCAGATCTCCCGCGAGGCCGGGTTGTCATAGATCAGGATCAGGTACTTCAACGGAACCTCCAGCGGCCGGGACAGTTTCCCCTCACCTTAAAGCCGCACTGGTCCCGACTTGATAGGCCGGATCTTCGCCGCCATCGCCAGCCCGGTACGCCGCGAGGTGCTGCGTCTGCTCCGGGAGGGTGGGCCGCAACCGGTGTTGGACCTGGCCGGGCACTTCGAGATGGCCCGGCCGAGCTTCTCCGAACATCTGCGGGTGCTGCGCGAGGCCGGGCTGGTCAGCGACCGCAAGAACGGCCGCCGGCGGTTGTACCAGCTCGAGGCGATGCCCCTGACCGAGGTGCAGGACTGGCTCACACCGTACGAGCGCTTCTGGCGTGAGCGGATGAGCGACCTGCGCGCCCTCCTCGACCGGATGGACGACGAATGAGCAGCACTGATCAAGACGACCCGACCTCGATCCGGGTCGACCAGTTCCTCCCGCATCCACCGGCCAAGGTCTGGCGTGCCCTGACCGAGCCCGAGTTGATCGCCCAGTGGCTGATGCCCGGCGACTTCCGGCTCGAGATCGGCCATCGCTACACGATGGCGGCCAAGCCGGTCGCCGCCACCGGATTCTCCGGCGCGATCCGGGCCGAGGTCCTGGCGTTCGAGGTGGAGAA
>JAWWOY010000495.1:0-3254 GCA_033851195.1 Kribbellaceae bacterium
AGGCAAGCTCGTCTTCCGACAGGGGCGGAGTGAAGTCCTTGCCACGATTGCCTTCAGCCGCTACTTCCTTCGCCATCTCGATGAGCTCCGCGATGACCTCGGCTGAGGTGAGTTGCTGATTGGTGTAGAAGACGGACTGGTACGAGACCTTCCAGCACGGGGAGGGCCAGACCTGGGGCCACCTGTCCGAGCCGCTGGCCGCCACCTACAAGCAGGCCCTCAAGAAGTCGGCCGAGAGCAGGTCGATGTTCAGGGCCTTCCCAGCGCTCCCTGACGAGCGCATGAAGGCGCAGGAGGGGTTCTTCCTCGGCAGCGCGGTGCCGAAGAGGTACAACGCGCCGGGCGTCCTGGGGCTGAATCCCATCGGCCCCGCGCCCGGCGGGGACAAGTTGAAGAACCTGCTGCAGTCCGAGCAGGGACCCGGGCGGCCGGTCAGCCTGCCGTTCTGCGCGATCGTGATCCCCGCCGACGTCAAGGACAAGCTGAGGGACCCGCTCAAGCGCACTTACAACCGCCGACGACGTGTGCTCTTTCCGGACGTCGACGGGTTCCGCGAGGCATTCGTTCGCGAGCAGCTGGACTGACCGCCGTCGCCGGGCGAGTATCTGCGGCTCCCGACGACCGGCACAAACCGCACCTCCTTCGACACCTCGACCCGCCGCAGCAAACGCCCGATGAGCGAGCCGAACTCGCCCGCGGTCGTCCCCGGCCCCCTCCAGCGCCTCGTACACGTCGCCCAATCGAGGCAAGCCCGGCGAATTCCTTGTCCAGCAAGCCGCGGGCCTGTCGGCCGCGAGCCTTTCAGGGCCGCGAACCGCCCCGCCCGGCTGGCGACGCCCGGCCGACTGATCCGCGGTCAGCAGTTCCACCGCGCCTCGACGAGTCAGCCGCGAGACCTGGAGCCAGATCGCCGCCAGCCCGGCGGGACCGTCCTGGGCGGCAGCCGGGTCGGGCTGCGCTACCGGATGTCACGCGGCGGACGCCAAGACGATCCAACGGTCCTGCTGGGCGTTGTGGAAGAACCCCGAAGACCTCACCCCGAACCAGCGAGCGAAGCTGGCCTGGATCGCCAAGACCAACCCCCGACTGCACCGCGCCTACCTGCTCAAAAGAAGGCCTGCGGCACGTGTTCAAAGCTCAAGGGCGACCAGGGCAAGCAGCCCTCGACCGCTGGCTGGCCTGGGCCCAACGCTGCCGCATCACCGCGTTCGTCGAACTCGGCCGCACCCGTGTGGACGGTGACGAGCCCATGCGCCCTCCGGCGTGGGGCCCTCACAACTCCGGGATGACGGGGCCGGTTTGGCTGGCCAGGTCGTGTTGGGTCGGGGTGCGTCTTGTCTTGTCGCTCTATCGCCCAGTCCGCTTTTGCTCGGAGCGGCGAAGCGATGGGGCGACGGTGGCTGTGGTTACTAGGCCGATCAGGCCGACGGCGAGCTGCTGGGTGCCGCCATCGAGAAGCGCGTCTGCCGTAATCAACACAGAACCAACTGCCATCACGGCTATGAGCACTCGATTGATCACTGTTCTAGGCATGGGCTCAACTTAGGCACTTGTCCTTACGGCGTCGATCGAAGGTACAAGCCGCCGCCAGCCGGTGATCGCGGTGGACCTCCCGAACTCGACCACGGATCAGAACGTCGCGTGGGACCTGATCCACCCAACCCAGGGGTGACCAGGGTGGCGCGTACTCCTCGTGCTGCGGCGCCGTGCAAGCCCACGATTGGGGGCCTGCTGCAACAAGTTGCAAGGCTGTCATCGCGGCGCCCGGCCCAGCGACCACACTCTCACGGTGTCGTCGTCGACCTCGTACAGCACCCGGTAGTCGTCCACGTGGAGCCGGTAGAAGAGGCTGTCACCCAGGTGGACACTCCCTGGCGGTTCCGGATCACGCACGAGGGCGTTAACCGCCGCCCTGACCCGGCGGGCCATGAGGCGATCGGCCGTACGGAGGTCCTTGTAACCTGCGAACCAGGCCTTGTCGAAGACGAGATGACGATCGCTCACCGCACCTGGTCCGCGGCGTCAGACTCGGCCTCGATCTCGTCCATCATCCGCTGCGCGTCCTCATTGCCGACCCAAACGGGACCGCGGGCCTTAATCTCCTCGATCACCGCCAGATCGGCGGCATCCTCGAGCGCCTGGTAGCGAGCGAGCATCCCCGGGGAGATCAGCGCGGCCGCGGGTTTGCCATGATCGGTGATCAGCACGGGCTGATGTCCGTAGCGGGCCTCGTTCACCATCTCCGCGGTCTTCTTGTTCGCCTCGGTCATCGTGTACGTCGACATGCGCCCACCATACTCTACGATTTCCGGAATTTCCGGAGATGCATTGAGCGGCGGGGTGGCGGAGGCCACCGCGTCGCTACGCCCAGGAATTCACTCTCGCTCAGGATGTGGATCATCCCTCGACAGGGTCCGTTCGTCGACGTTGGGGCAGGCACTGGCCTGGGCACGCGGGAGCTGGTTGACGCGTGCCCGACCGCGACGATCCTGGCGCTCTAGCCGTCACCGGTGCTGCGTGCCGTGCTGCTGTCGCGGGTGGTTTCTGACCCGAGGCTGCGTGAACGGGTGACCGTTATGGCGGCCGGTGCACCGCTCGTGGTCAACCTGCAGCGGCCTGCCGAATCGGCGACGGGACACGGAAGGTGTCGGGACGCAGCCACCAGAAGCGGTACTTCCGCGATCGGGGAACGCGCGGACCGGGACCTACGGCTACACCGAGGACGACCCGGCGCGCCAGAGGGACAGGGCGAAGCGGTCCTGGGAATCGGTCCACCAGGCGCCTGGGCTGAAGCCGGCCTTGTCGAGTTCGGCCTCGATACCCTCGCGACGGAACTTAGCCGACACCTCGGTGCTCAGCTCCTCCCCCTCGGCGAACTCGACCTCGAGGCCGATCTCCGGCACCAGCACACTCATCGCGCGGTCGGCCCGCAGGTGCATCTCGATCCACTCGTTCTCCACGTCCCAGACCGCCACATGACTGAAGGCCTCGACCTCGAAGTCGGCACCCAGTTGACGGTTCAGCACCCTGAGCACGTTGCGGTTGAACTCGGCCGTCACGCCGGCGCTGTCGTCGTACGCCGCGACCAGGGTGGCCGGGTCCTTGACCAGATCGGTGCCGAGCAGCAGCCACTCGCCCGGCTCGAGGACGGCGCGGACCGAGGCGAAGAAGTCGGCGCGCTCGTCGGGCAACAGGTTGCCGATGGTGCCGCCGAGGAACGCGACCACCCGCGGCGCCTCGCCGGGGAGCCGGTC
>JAWWOY010000503.1:0-5081 GCA_033851195.1 Kribbellaceae bacterium
CCCGTCAACCGGATCCGCTCGCGACCGGAGGCTGCATCCGGGTCCGGCTCGGGCACCGCGGACAGCAGCGCATGCGTGTAGGGATGGCGCGCGTGGTTGTAGAGCTCGTCCCGCGTGGCGATCTCGACGATCTTGCCGAGGTACATCACCGCCACCCGGTCGGAGATGTGCCGGATCACCGACAGGTCGTGCGCGACGAACAGGTAGGCCAGCTCGAACTCGTCCTGCAGATCCTCCAGCAGGTTGACGATCTGGGCCTGGATCGAGACGTCGAGCGCGGACACCGGCTCGTCGCAGACGATCAGCTTCGGCCGCAGCGCCAGTGCCCGGGCGATACCGATCCGTTGCCGCTGGCCCCCGGAGAACTCATGTGGGTAACGGTTGTAATGCTCCGGGTTCAGCCCGACCCGGTCCATCATCTCCTGTACCGCCTTCTTGGTACCGCCCTCGGTCTTCACCCCCTGGATGTCGTACGGCGCCCCGACGATCGCGCCGACCGTCTGGCGCGGGTTCAAGGAACTGAACGGGTCCTGGAAGATGATCTGCACGTCCCGGCGGAACGGCCGCATCTTGGCCCGGCTCAGGTGGGTGATGTCGGTGCCCTGGAACAGCACCCGGCCGCCGGTAGGCTCGTCCAGCCGCGTGACCAGCCTGCCGGTGGTCGACTTGCCACAGCCTGACTCGCCGACCAGGCCCAGCGTCTCCCCCGACCGCACCGTGAAGTTGATCCCGTCAACGGCCTTCACCGCGCCGGTCTGCCGCTGGAACACGATCCCCTGGGTGACAGGGAAGTACCGCTGTAAGTCGGTGACCTCTAGCAACGGGGACCTCACAGGTTCGGCTTGATCTGCTCGGTGAACAACTGCTGCCGGCGGTCGTGCTGGATATGGCAGCGTGAGTGATGGCCGCCGCCTATCTGCAGCAGTTCCGGCACCTCGGCGCTGCAGGACTCGCCGGGAGCGCTGTCCTGGTAGTCGCAGCGGGGATGGAAAGCGCAGCCGGTCGGCAGGTTGATCAGTGACGGCGGCGATCCCTTGATCGAACGGAGCCGGTGATCGCCCGGCCGGTCCACCCGCGGGATCGAGCCGAGCAGTCCCCAGGTGTAGGGATGTTCCGGCCGGTAGAAGATGTCCCGGACGTCGCCCGCCTCGACCACCCGGCCGCCGTACATGACGACGAGGCTCTGGGCCATCTGCGCGACTACGCCGAGATCGTGCGTGATGATGATGATCGCGGAGTTGAACTCCTTCTGCAGGTCGTTCATCAGGTCCAGGATCTGTGCCTGCACGGTGACGTCGAGCGCGGTGGTCGGCTCGTCGGCGATCAGCAACTGCGGGTTGCACATCAACGCCATCGCGATCATCGCCCGCTGCCGCATCCCGCCGGAGAACTGGTGCGGGTAGTCGAAGTACCGCTTGTCCGGCGACGGGATACCGACCCGGTCCAGCATCTCGACGGCCCGCTTCTGCGCCGCCTTGTTCGACACATCGTTGTGCACCAGATAGGCCTCGCTGAGCTGCGCGCCGATCCGGTAGAACGGGTGCATCGCCGACAGTGGGTCCTGGAAGATCATCGCCACCTGGTCGCCGCGCAGCCGGCGGATCTCGTCCACCCGCATCGACACGAGTTCGTTGCCGTCCAGCCAGATCTCCCCGCTGACCTGGGCCCGGCTGCCCTTGTGCAGCCCCATGATGGCCAGGCTGGTGACGCTCTTGCCGGAGCCTGATTCCCCGACGATGCCGAGCGTCTTGCCCCGCTCCAGCGAGAAGTTGAGCCCGTTCACCGCCTGGACCAGGCCGTCGTCGGTCGGGAAGAGGACCTTGAGGTCCTTGACCTCCAGGAAGGATCGCAACTCTGTACTCCGTTCAGCGGTCATGACAGCCGGACCCGTGGGTCGATGAAGGCGTACAGGATGTCGACGACGATGTTGGCCAGCACGATGAACGCGGCGGCAATCAGCACCACACCCATGATCATCGGCAGGTCGTTGTTCAGCACCGAGATGATCGAGAGCTTGCCGAGACCCTGGATGCTGAAGATCTGCTCGGTGATCACCGCACCACCGAGCAACCCGCCGAGGTCGAGCCCGAAGATGGTCACGATCGGCGTGAGCGCGGCTCGCAGCCCGTGTTTGAAGACCACCGCCCCCTCCCCCAGGCCCTTCGCCCGGGCGGTCCGGATGTAGTCCTCGTTCATCGTGTCGATCATGTTCGCCCGGGTCAGCCGCGTGTACAGGGCCGCATAGACCAGCGCCAGCGTGATCCACGGCAGGATGAAGAACTTGAACCAGGCCACCGGGCCGGCCGAGAACAGACTCGCGCTGGACTGCTCTGGATAAGGCAGCAGGCCGAGCTTGACGATGAACACGAAGATCAGCAGATAGCCCAGCACCAGGGTCGGGAACGACACCCCGAACAAGGCCAGGCCGACGCTCAACTTGTCCAGCCACTTGCCCTTGCGCAAGGCGGCCAGCAACCCCAGCAGCACGCCGAAGACCAACCAGATCACCGCGGCGCCGGTGGCCAGCCAGATGGTCGGGGGGAGGGCGCTGGTGATCGACTTCCAGACCTGTACGCCGTTCTGCAGCGAGCGATCCAGGCACGGCCAGGGACACTTCTCCAGCGAGCCTTCGGCACCGAGCATCCGGCCGTTCGGGTTCACCAGGCCTTCCATGTAGCGGCCGTACTGGACGATCAGCGGATCGTCGAACCCGTACGCCGCGTTGACCTCGGCGATCCGGGCGGTGTTGCAGTCCTTGCCGCAGACCAGCAGCGCCGGGTTGGCCGGGGTGGCCCAGAAGAGGAAGAAGGTGATCGCACTGATCGCCCACAGGATCAGCACCATCTGCAGCAGTCGCCGGACCAGGTAGCGGGCCATCCGTCAGCTCCGTCCGGCGCGGGGGTCGAGCGCGTCGCGCACCGAGTCACCCAGCAGGTTGAAGGCGAGCACCGTGATGAACAACGCCAGGCCGGGGAAGAACAGGTACAGCGGATCGACCTCGTACCAGCCGGAAGCGTCGGAGATCATCCGGCCCCAGGACGAGGTCGGCTCCTTCACACCGACCCCGAGGAACGACAGCGCTGCCTCGGCCGTGATGTTGGTGGGGATGATCAGCGTCGAGTACACCAGCAATGTCGGCAGCAGGTTCGGCAGGATCTGCCGGAAGATCACGTACACCGGACCAGCACCGAGCGAGCGGGCCGCCTCGATGAACTCGCGCTCGCGGATCGACAGCGTCTGGCCGCGCACGATCCGGGCCAGGTAGGCCCAGCCGAAGAAGCCGAGCACGAAGATCAGCACGCCCATCCGCAGGCCGTTGGAGTCGTCGATGCCGAACATCGCTTTCGCCCGGTCCGCGATCACCGGCGTCATCGCCATGATGAACAGCAGCGCCGGGAAGCTCAGCATGATGTCCATCAGCCGGCTGATCAGGGAGTCGACCCAGCCGCGGAAGTAACCGGCGACCATGCCGACGACGGTGCCGAGAACGACCGCGACGATGGTGCCGCCCAGGGCCACCAGCAACGAAGCCCGGGTGCCGTAGACCAGCCGGGCGAACACGTCGCGACCGTTCTGCGGCTCGACCCCGAGCCAGTGCTCGGCGCTGATCCCGCTGCCCCACAGGCCGCCGACCGGGTTGCCGCCGTTGAACGAGTCGAGCAGGTCCTTGCCGTCCGGCCCCTTGAAGTTCGGCTGGTCCGGCGGATACCCGCTGAGCTTCACGATCAGCGGGGCGAAGAGCGCGACCAGCACGATCAGCACGATCACCGCGGCGCTGAGCAGAGCGACCTTGTCCTTCTTCAGCCTGGCCCAGGCGATCTGACCGAGTGAGCGACCCTCGATCTGCTTCGCCTCTGCGGTGTCGGCGAGGTGATCGGCGGGCAAACCGCCGCCGGACGGTTGAGCCTCTGTCGCTCCCAAGGTCATAGCTGTCCCCCCTGTTTTCCGGCCACAATGTCCGTCAGGCAACTTTGGCCGGAACCCTACGGATCTCGTTCGGCGGAAACCACCCGCGGACGGGCCTCGTCGCTGAATCGTGACGGTTCAGACACTGATTGTGCGCCTCAGTGGCTCGAGGAAGGGCCGATCGGCGGACAGCCAGTCCAAGCCGTCCAGTTCCGCCGGGCCGATCCACCGCGTCGCGCTGTGCTCGTGCAGCACCGGCTCGCCCGCGATCAACTCCCCGACGTACACGCGGAGCAGGTAGCGGTCGCCGATGGGTTGCTCGAGGCCGAGCGAACGGCCGATCCGGACCTGCAGGCCGAGTTCCTCCGCCAGTTCGCGGACAGCGGCCGCCTGATCGGTCTCGCCGGGCTCGACCTTTCCGCCGGGAAACTCCCAACCGCCGTCGGCGCCGGGGCGGAGCGCGGCCAGCACCTGTCCGTCCCGGATCACCGCCACCCCGACCACGATCTGTCTCGGCTCTGAAGTCACAGGCCGCCACTGTGCCAGAAAGTGTCGGCGGCCTCCCGGAGGATGTCCCCATGCCGCTGCAGAACCGGGTGTTGCCGACCCAGGAGATCGTGGCCGACCCCGGCCGCGGTCTGCTGATGGGCAACCGCGGCTCGCTGCACGATCCCGACCGGCGATTGCGGACGGCCCGCTGGCGCTCGAAGGCCTGGATCTGCTGCGTACTCGACTGGAAGGGCGTGCAGCGCGACCCGATGCCGCCCGGCCGGTGGACCGCACTGTTCTTCTTCGACGAGGCAACAGCACTGGCCGCCGGACACCGGCCGTGCGCCTACTGCCGCCGCCGCGACTACCTCCAGTACGCCGGCTACTGGACCAGCGGGCGTGGTCTCTCCGAGCGCCCACGCGCCGCCGCCATAGACGCGCAACTGCACCTGGAACGAGTCGAACCCCACACCCGGCGACAACGCACCACCCTCGCCGACCTGGCCGAACTCCCTGACGGCGCGATGATCAGGTACGACGAACGCCCCGCGCTGGTGCTGGACGGCAAGGTGCTCGGCTGGTCCTGGCAGGGGTACGCCACGCCGGTGGAGCCGCCCGGGCACGCGCAGGTCGTCGTACTGACTCCGCCCTCCAACCTCGTTGTGCTGAAGGCCGGATTCGCTCCG
>JAWWOY010000560.1:0-2528 GCA_033851195.1 Kribbellaceae bacterium
CCGGCGGAGGCTCGCCTCCAGAGACAGCCTGAGGTTCTTGCGATGGTTGCCAGCGGCATTCACATCGGTCCCGTCGCGGGTGATGGTGTACTTCGTCGCGAGGACGAAGCGGTCCCGTCGACCTGCCGGCACCTCGCCGAGAACGCTCTCGCTCCGGCCGTACGCATCGGCTGTGTCAATGACGTTGCCACCGGACTCGGCATAGAGGTCGACGATGCGCCGGCACTCCTCTGGCGTCGCCCGGTTGCCCCCGAAGGCCATTGCGCCGAGGAAGAGTTCGGAAACCCGGAGGCCGGTCCGGCCGAACAGGCGGTAGCGCATCAGCGGCCGTACCCGTGGAGGAAGGCGTGCACGCCGGTGCTGACCGTTTCCTTGATCTCCGCGGCCGACTCCGCACGGCCGCGGTACGACGGGGTCAGACCCAGCGGCGCCGGGGGTGAGTCCGCGGTGCGGTGATCTCCGAGTCGTCCTTCTCGTTGGCCGTCGGCTCGGCGGGTGCCTCGTACGACAGGTAGGACGGCTGCGGCGTGTACGAAGACTCAGCGGGCGGGGTCGAGTAGTCGCTGCTGTAGTCCGCCGAGCTGTAGCTGCTGTACGACGTGTCCGGCTCCGGCGTGTAGGTCGGCTCCAGGCTGTACGACGACTGGTAGCTCGGCTCCGACGGCGTATACGTCGTCTCGGGCGTGCTGTAGGACTCAGGCGAGTACGCCTCGTAGGAAGTCGACGAGCTGTACTGGTCGTACGACTGATCGGACGAGTAGGAATCGTAGGAGGAGCTGTAGCTGGTCTCCGAGTTGTAGGTCGGCTCGGGCGAGTACTGGTACGGCTCCGGCGTGTAGCTCGGCTCCGGGCTGTAGGACGATCCGTAGCTCGAGTCAGACGGTGTATACGCCGTCTCGGGCGTGCTGTAGGACGACCCCGGCGTGTGCGACGGCTCGGGCCCGAAGGACGGCACCGGTGGCAGCGGCTTTGACGGGGTCAGGAAGTCGTCCGGCAGCGGACTGGACAGGGGCGGCGCCTGCTCCGTGTACCCACGACCGGCTGATGCGGAGTGGGTGTTGTCGGACACTGCTGCCTGGATTGCGGAGGGGCTGTCCACCGCCACCTTGGCTGCACGCCGGCCAGGCCGCGCGGCCGGAGCTGGTGCGGGCTCGGGCGTCGGGATCGGAGCAGACGGCGAGAGGAAGTCCGACGAGGACTGCCGGGTCTCGTACGAGTCGACGTACGACTTGGCCCACGATGACGGAGTCTCCGGCTCGACGGACGGCGGAACGACCGTCAGCGAGGGTGGTGCGACGGTCTCGGCCTGCCAGCTCGGCAGCGGCGCGGACAGCAGGTCGTCGGACGGCGTGTAGGGGTTACTGGAGGTCGACCATGTCGGCATCGGCGGCGCGATACCGGCCGACGGCTGCAGGAAGGCCGGGGCCTCCTCAACCGGGCCCGGCTCGTCGCGCCACGCGTCGTACGGGCTGAACTGCTGGGTCTCCGGGCCGCTGTCAGCCGGGTCCTGCCAGCTCTCGACGACGGAGGCGAAGGGGCTCCAGCCGGGAGCCTGCTCCGGGGCGAGCGGGGAGCCACCACCCAACGGCAAGGAGCTGAGCGGCGAGGCCTGCAGCGGAGTGGTCATCGCCCCAGCGGGGAACTGCGAGCCCTGCACGGCGCTGAGCTGCGCGGCTGGGGCGGCGGACAGTTGCAACGGGCCGGCAGCACCGGCCAGTTGCAGCTCGCGCTGCCGCTCCGGCAGCACCGCCGGGGTCAACATGGTCGCGTCGGCGTCCATGTCGGAGTAGGTCGGCACGGAGGTAAGTTGGTGCACGCGCGGCTCGCGCTGGTCCCACCAGGGCATCCACTCGCGCTCGGTCTGCATCGCGGTGATCTTGCGAATCACCAGTGTGGCGCCGATGGCGGAGGCGGCGGTGAGAATCAGCGAAGCGGTCCCGGCGAGGGCGATGCCGCGGAGCGAGCCGACGGTCGGGTCCATCCACATCAGGAACCGGCGGATTACCACGTCGAACGCCAGAGCGCCGACCCAGGAGCACCACCACACCTTGGTGAGGAGGGGCTTCTCGAGCCGGCGCAGGTCGTCGGACCAGAAGGGCGTCGCGGGATCGCTGGCTAGCCAGACGTCGTCGACGATCTGCTTGGGATACCAGAGATTGGGGCCGGGGCAGAACCAACTGGCCAGCACCCAGCCGTGACTGCGGCGATGGTCGGCCTGGCAGAAGACCTCGGAGTTGACCCGGGCACGCCACAGCCAGATGACGAAGACGACCGCGGCGGCGACGGAGACGACCACGTTCGGGATCGAGGTGATCTTGGAGATCGTGTCGGCGCGGTTCAGGTCGGCGTCGGTGACGTTCGGCATACCGCCGAGATAGCGGTGGACGACGTTGTACGTGTTCCAGTCCGACCAGGTGGAGATCAGGTGAGTGACAGTCGACGCGCCGAGCAGCCCGATCGCGATCCGGCTGACCTTGCCGACCTGCTGGAACTCCTCATGCGCGTGCGGCTGCCACTCTTCGACTTCT
>JAWWOY010001106.1:0-6042 GCA_033851195.1 Kribbellaceae bacterium
CAGTTCGGCGCAGGCGTCGACGGTATCGGCGGCCGCTCGCCGCGCCGCTTCGATGTCGCCAAGCCACGCCAGTGCGAATGCGCCGCAGACCAGGCCCGCTACCCGGGACATGACGTCGTGCGCGCGAGTGGCCTGCTCGATCACTAGTCGGAACTGCGTCTCGGCTGTGACCACATCGCCGCGACCCGTATTTGCCCACCCGATATACATGAGGCACTGCCGTGCGTTGAAATCGTCACCGATGGAGAGTGCAAGGTCGTAGCCTTCTTCGGCCAGCGATTGAGTGGTCGCGACTTCGCCCGCGAGCATCGCTCCGTACGCTTGCCGCCCCAGGATTTGGCACAGACGCCAGGAGTCGCCCAATTCCCGGGCGAGGCCGAGTGCTTCGGTGAAGTAGGGGCGGGCGACGTCGGCATCGTGTGCCGTGATGCACGCACATGCGGCGAGCACACGAGTCGACAGCGCGGGCTCGTTGACCTGACGTGCGATCGCCAGCGCCTCCAGTGCCCGCTCCACCATGCCCCCGGTGGCGTCCACCCACGAACTCAACACGGCTTTGTCGGCGATCGCCCGTGCCCATATGGCTGGCTCGACCGCGGCACCCGCGGCACCCGCGGCGTCCAACCACGCGATTCCCTCCGAGATGCGCCCCCGCGTCAGCCACAGGGGTTGCAGTGTGGAGGCAAGTTCCAACGCCCCGACGAGGTCGCCACTTTCGTGGCTCCACGCAAACGCAGCACGCAAGTTGTCGATTTCTTCGACGGCCTGTTCGAGGTGCCGCCCGTAGCCGGTACCCACCGGCGCGTCCAATTGAGCGGCCATCGCCTTGTAGTGGTCACGATGTCGTCCGCGTACCGCGTCCGCTTCGCCGGACTCGCCAAGTTTCTCCTGCGCGTACTGGCGAACGGTTTCCAAGAGCCGATACCGCGCTCGGCCACCACTGTTTTCGGCGACAACCAACGATTTGTCGACGAGCAGGCTGAGCTGGTCGAGCACCTGAAAGCGTTCCACCTCGCTGGTTCCGGCCACGGCTTGTGCAGCGTCGAGGTCGAACCCACCCATGAACACGGCCAAGCGACGGAACAGGATTCGTTCAGGTTCGGTGAGCAGCGCATGCGACCAGTCGACCGAGGCGCGCAGCGTTTGTTGGCGGCGCACTGCGGTGCGGGCTCCACCGGTGAGCAGTCGGAAACGGTCGTGCAGGCTGCCGACGATCTCGTCGAGAGAAAGTGCCCGCACCCGCGCGGCCGCCAATTCGATGGCCAGTGGCATGCCGTCAAGGCGGCGGCAGATCTCCGTCACCGTCTCCGAGTCATCCTCGGTGACAGTGAAATCCGGGCGCGCCCGCCGTGCGCGGTCGGTGAACAACTCGACGGCTTCGTCGGTCAGCGACAGCGACGGCACCTGCCAATTCACTTCTCCGGCCACCATGAGGGGTTCGCGGCTCGTCGCCAGAATCGTCACCCGCGAGCAGCCAGCGAGAACGTCGTTGACCAGTTGGGCGCTCGCCTCCAAGAGATGCTCGCAGTTGTCCAACACCACCAGCAGCCGACGATCGCGGACAGAGCGCAACAGCGTCTCGGTGATCGAGCGGCCCGGTTGGTCCGGGAGCCCGAGCGCGCGAGCGACCGTGAGCGGCACCACCTCTGCATGGGCAATGGGCGCCAGATCGGCGTAGCAGATGCCGTCGGGGAACTGACTGCCCATTTGGCCGGCGACTTCGATGGCCAGCCGTGTTTTGCCTGCCCCTCCGGCGCCGGTCAGGGTAACGAGCCGGTTGTCGGTCAGGGAAGCGCTGATCTCCGTGATCTGCGCCGCACGGCCGACGAAGGCCGTCAGTTGAGCGGGCAGATTGTGAGTGGCAACGGCATTCGCTGTCCGCAGCGGCGGGAAGTCGTTGCGCAGATCGGGATGGCACAACTGCGCGACCCGCATCGGGCGGGGGAGATCACGCAACGGATGCCGGCCCAGATCGGTCAACCACGCCTCGGTGGGAAGTTGGTCTTCGACCATTTCCTCTGTTGCGGCCGAGATGACGGTCTGGCCGCCGTGTGCCAGGTCGCGCAGCCGTGCGGTCTTGTTGATCGTCGTGCCCGCGTAGTTGCCTTCGTCGCGCAACTGCACGTCGCCGGTATGAACACCGATCCGCAGTTTGATCGGTGCCAGATCGGCTCGCTGCAAGTCCAGCGCGCACCCGACAGCGTCGCCCGCACGGGAGAAAGCTGCCACGAAGCTGTCGCCTTCGCCTTGCTCGACCGGGCGCACCCCGCCGTGCTCGGCGATGAGTTTTGATGCCGTTTGATTCATGCATGCGATGGCGGTCGTCATCGCCTCGCGCTGCGACTCCCAGAGCTGCGTTGAGCCCTCGACGTCGGCAAGGAGCAGCGTCACCGTGCCTGTGGGCAGCAGCTCAGCCATGTCAACGTCGCTCCACTTCGTCGCGCTCATGCTAGCCAGCATCAGGCCTCGCGCACCGGGAAAACATCCGCCTTAGGGCGCATTTCTTGCCCCACCACCTGCGCATTCGGCAGCAGCTCGCTGAACCGACAGCCGTAACGCCGCCGCCGGGCGTCCTCGATTTGCGCCCCCACATCCGCAGATGTGCGCCTCAGAGCGGATGGTCGCGGGCCTGCAAGTCGAGACAGTGGACTCAACCCGATCAACCAAGGAGGCTCGACATGACCACCACCAACACTCGCCAGAACTCGATCGCAGCCGTCTGCGAGGCACTTGGCGTGCCTCGCCGGGACTGGCCCTTCTTCTTTCGCTGGGCGACTGAGCCGTTGACGCCGCAGGCGCTCGATGCGCTGTACCAATATGTCGACGTGATGATCGCCGATCGATGCCGACGGTCCACCGACGACCTCTTGACCAAGCTGATTGAGCTGGAAGTCGACGGTGAGGAACTCACGGTCGACGACATTCGCAGGTTCGTCGTCGATCTGGTCGCCGGTGCCGACTAGCCTCGCGAGTCCTTTGGGTCGAGCTCGTCGAGCAGGCGCTGCATCGTGCTGCACATCTGCGCGAAGTTCTTCTCGCCGACGAGCGCCGACCACCGCCGCTCCATGTCGGCGACCCGGAAGCCCGCCGCGAACATCAGTTGCCCTCCCCGCTCGGTCAAGTCGATCAGCTTGGCTCGACCGTCGGCGGGGTCTGGCCGCCGCGTCAAGTAGCCCAGGCCGACGAGATCGTTAATCAACTCCGACGTGGCTGCCAGGCTCAGCTGCGCCCGGTCAGCCAACTCGGTCAGCCTGATGCCACCCATCCGGATGTTGCCGAAGATCTGCAAATGCGGTTCCCGGATATCTCCATATCCCGCCTCGGCACGGGGTGCGGCGAGGTCGTCGCGGAACTCCCGCAACAGCCTCGCGAGCAGTTGGCCGATGAACTGTCGGTCTTCCGGCAGACCTATTGACTCCGCCATGGCCCACGAGGATACTACGGTTACCGAAGTTTCGGTTGCCGAAGTAAATGGAGAGTCGCGATGATCACCCCCAACACGAATTTCGTCGGCACCGACCTCGGTCGGCTACACGTCCGGCGTACCGGCGCCGGCCCACCGGTTGTGCTGTGGCACAGCCTGTTCGTCGACTCGCGATCGTGGGGGCCGTTGGTGGACACGCTCGCCCGCGACCGGACGGTCTACACCATCGACGGTCCATCGCACGGCAAGAGCGAGGCGGTACGTCGTGACTTCACGTTCGAGGAGCTGGTCGTTGCCGCTGAACAGGCGCTCGATCGCCTCGGCCTGACTGAACCCGTCGACTGGGTGGGCAACGCATGGGGTGGGCATATCGGCATTCGGCTCGCGACCGGCGACCGGCTGCGGACGTTGACTACCATCGGCACGCCGGTGCAGGGATTCACGCTTGGGGAGAAGCTCACCAAGGGCTGGCCACTCGTCGAGGTGTACCGGTTCACGGGCCCGAACAGCTTCATCATGAACCAGCTGTTTGAATCGCTTCTCGGCGCGGAATCAATTGCCGCTCAACCTGATCAGGCCGAGACGATCAAGGCGTCGTTCCGCGAAGCCGACCGCAAAGGCATGTTCCATGCCATGAGGTCGATGATGCTTCACCGCACCGGCATCGAGGATCTGCTCGGCAGCATCAAGGTGCCGACTCTGGTTATGCCCGTGCGTGACGACGTCACCGGCTGGCGTCCCGACGAGGCTCGCCGCACATGTGCGGCCATCCCGGATTGCCGCATCGAGGAAGTCGCAGGCACCGGCCACATCTCACCGCTACTGATCGACCGCGACCGGATCCTAAGCTTGCTCGACGATTTGTGGAGTGTTACCGGCGGTCAGCGCGGCTAACACTCCACAAATCGCGAAAACCTAGCCCGTGTAGGCCATCACGTGCTTGATGCGGGTGTAGTCCTCGAAGCCGTACATCGACAGGTCCTTGCCGTGACCCGACGACTTGTAGCCGCCGTGCGGCATCTCGGCGACCAACGGTATGTGGGTGTTGATCCACACGCAGCCGAAGTCCAGCGCGGCAGACACCCGCAATGCACGCGAGATGTCGCGTGTCCACACCGATGACGCCAGGCCGTACTCCGTGCCGTTGGCCCATGCGACCGCCTCGTCCTCGTCGGAGAACGACTGCACAGTGATCACCGGCCCGAAGATCTCCTGCTGAACCAGCCGGTCGTCCTGTAGCAAGCCGCCGATCACCGTCGGCTCGACGTAGAAACCCTTGTCGCCCTGGCGTTGTCCGCCGGTCGCCACCTTGGCGTGCGACGGGACATCGGTGAAGAAGCTCAGTACGCGCTCCATCTGGTTGACGTTGTTGACCGGCGGCACCCAGGCGTCCTCGTCATCCGCGGCCTTGCCGAACGTCGTCGTCGCGCCCTTGGCCTGCTCGGCAAGCGCGTCGGTCAGGTCAGCCGCCACCGACGCGCGGGCAAGCACGCGCGTCGCAGCGGTGCAGTCCTGGCCCGCATTGAAGTAGCCCGCCGTCGCGATTCCTTCTGCGGCCGATGCGATGTCGCTGTCGTCGAACACGATCACCGGCGCCTTGCCGCCGAGCTCGAGGTGCGTGCGCTTCAAATGACTGCCTGCGCTCACGGCTACCGCGCGACCCGCGGCGATCGAGCCGGTGATCGACACCATCTGCGGCGTGGGATGCGCGACGACCGCGGCGCCCGTATTCCGGTCGCCGCAAACGGCATTCAGCACCCCTGGCGGAAAGTGGCGAGAAGCGATCTCTGCGAGCATCACGGTTGTCACCGGCGTGGTGTCGCTCGGCTTGATCACCACGGTGTTCCCGGCGGCGATGGCCGGACAGAACTTCCAGATCGCCATCATCATCGGGTAGTTCCACGGTGACACCTGGCCGATCACCCCGACTGGCTCACGGCGGATCCACGACGTGTGGTTCTCCATGTACTCGCCTGCCGACTTGCCCTCCAACATCCGTGCCGCACCGGCGAAGAACCGGATCTGGTCGACCATCGGAGGGATCTCTTCGGCCATGGTGACGTGGTTGGGCTTACCGGTGTTACGGCCCTCGGCCTCAACGAGCGCCTGAGCATTTTCCTCGACGTCGTCGGCGAAATCGAGCAGCGCCTTCTGCCGGTGCGACGGCGTCGTGCGCTTCCAGTCGGCAAATGCCTTGGACGCGGCGGCATATGCGTTGTCGATGTCCTGCTCGTTCGAAATGGGCGCGGTGGCGTACTCCTCGCCGGTGCTCGGGTCGACCAGCGGCATGGTGGCGCCGCTGACGGAATCGACGAGCTCGCCGCCGATGAAGTTCTGAACCTTGGTCATATCAGCTCCTTGATCCTTAGAGGTCCGCGAGGACTAGTGCGAGTACGTCGAGGCCTTCGATGAGAAGCTCGTCGCTGATGGCGAGGGGGGGCAGGAAACGCAAGACGTTGCCAAATGTCCCGCAGGACAACACGATCACGCCCGCGGTGTGACAGCCGGCGCACAGCGCCTTGGTGAGCTCGGCGTTCGGCTCGATCGACCCCGGCTTGACCAACTCCATCGCGATCATCGCGCCACGACCACGCACATCACCGATCCGGTCGTCGTCG
>JAWWOY010000605.1:0-3520 GCA_033851195.1 Kribbellaceae bacterium
CTCAAGCCCACCGACGACCGGACCACCTGGCTGGTGGTCACGCGCTGGCGTGACGAGGCAGCCTTCCAGGCTTGGGTGACGTCTCCGGCTTTCACCCATGGCCACCGCTCCGCGGCTGAGCGCAACGGCGAAGGAACACCGCCCGGCCCGGTAGGGATCCACAGCGAGGTGTGGACCTACGAGATTGCGGGCGGTTCCGCCGGGTAGTCGGTACGCAGTGGCTCGGGCACGACTTCATCCGCGTCCTCGGCTACCCGTTGGCCCGCCGGTGGCGATAACCTCTGCCGCACAGGCAGCTACAGGTAGTCGCTTCAGCAAGGGATTCGGATGATGACAGATCCAGCCAGTGGTGACACCAGCCCGATTCCTCCTGCCATTGATATGCATAAGCCCAGCGTCGCCCGGGTGTACGACATGCTGCTCGGCGGCAAGGACAACTACGAGAGCGACCGGGTGATCTACCGCCAGATCATGGAGCTCATTCCCGAACTGCCCGTCTGGGCCAAAGAGAACCGGCTCTGGCTGCAGCGGGCGGTGAGCTGGCTGACCCGCGAACAGCGGATCGACCAGTTCCTCGACCTCGGTGCTGGGCTGCCGACCGCGCAGAACACCCACCAGGTCGCCCAGGGCATCAACCCCACGGCCCGGGTGGTGTACGTCGACAACGACCCGTCAGTCATCTCGCACGGCCGTGCGCTGCTGATGGACAACGAATACACCGACTTCGCGCCCGCCGACTTCACCCAGCCGGCTAAGGTGCTGGCCGATCCGGCGGTGGCAAAAGGCCTGGACTTCACCCGTCCGATCGGGATGATCCAGGCCCTGGTGCTGCACCACATCAGCGACCTGGACGAGACCATGGCGATCCAGGCCACGTACTTCGACAAACTCCCGTCCGGGTCGTTCGTGGCGATCAGCCACGCCTGCAACCCGCGCGACGGCAGCGAGGCTGCGCAGCTGGCGACCGCATTCGAGGACAAGTTCCGCCAGAACTTCCCTTCCCTGCGGTTCCGGACCCCGGTCGAGATCACCTCGCTGTTCGGTGGGCTCGACCTGGTCGAGCCCGGCCTGGTCCGGTTGTTCGACTGGTTCCCGCCTGGCACCGAAGCCGACCAGGACGACAGCCCGGTAGATGACTACCGCGCCGGCGCGAGCCAGTTCCTGGTCTGCGGTGTCGCCCGCAAACCCTGACACCAGGTCGAGAACGGCCGTACAACGACGCTGACGGCTACATCGCGGTGGGCCGATGCTCAGGCACCGCGTCGAGATTCATGCCACACCCACGACCCTTGGGAGAGAATTACCGTTCTCCTACACTGGCGAATAGGCCAAAGATGATGGTTGTTTAATCGCTGACCGAAGAGGGAGAAGGCCAGAGATGACCGAGCAGCCCTCTCCTCGAGCCGTCAGGCCAGGCACTCGCCCAGTCAGGATGCGCGCTCAGGGATACGTGGATCTGTCAGGTCTGGGTGGATCGTCGCTTCGCCTACCGGTGCGGCTGCCCCGATGGCTACCCCGACGGAGTCGCCCGGCGGCGTACGTCATCGCCATTGTCAGCCCGGTGCTGATCGCTCTTGTCACGATGCCGTTCCGGACGTCTTTCGGACTGGCTGGCGTCCTCTTCAGCTCGTTGCTGGTCGTCCTCGGGGCCGCGGTCATCGGTGGCGTGTGGCCGGCGCTCCTTACCGTCGTGACCGGGTTGCTGACAGCGGAGTTCCTGCTTCCGCCCCTCTATGGGCACCCGCGCATCCACCGTCCCGGCGACGTTGTCGCGCTGGTCGCGTTCGCGGGCGTCGGAGCTGTCATCGGGATCCTGGTCGATGACATCACCAGCCTCGCCCAGGAACAAGCGGCGTTACGTCGGGTCGCGACAGTCGCGGCCCGGGCGACGACGCCGGACGAGCTGTTCGCAGCGGTCACCGAGGCGGTCGGGCAACGGCTTCCCGCCGATCTCACTCGCATGCTCCGCTACGAGCCCGACGGAACGGTCATCATCCTTGCCGGGTGGAGCAGAACCGGCGACCCCGTCAACATCGGCTCGCGGCTGCCCCTCGGGGGGAGGAACGTCAGCACGTTCGTCTGGCAGACCACCCGTCCGGCCCGGCTGGACGACTTCGCCGAAGCCTCCGGGCTGCTCGGTGACGACGCGCGCTTCCGCTCTTCAGTCGGGACGCCGATCATCGTCGAGGACCGCCTCTGGGGCGCCATGGTCGCCGCCTCGGTCCGGGCAAAGCCGATGCCCGCGCGCGCGGAAGAGCGCCTCGCCGACCTCACCGAACTCGTCGCGACGGCGATCGCGAACGCCGAGAGCCGCGCCGATCTCGCCGCCTCGCGGGCGCGGATCGTTACCGCCGCCGACGAGACCCGGCGGCGGCTCGAGCGTGACCTGCATGACGGTGCGCAGCAACGGCTCGTCTCCCTCGCGCTCGACCTCCGCGCCGCACAAGCGGCGGTACTGCCGGAACAAGCCGAGCTCGAAGCCGAGCTGTCCCGCGCCGCAGACGGCTTGACGAGCGTGCTGAACGAACTGCGGGAGCTCGCGCACGGGATCCATCCGGCGATCCTGACCGAGGGCGGCCTCGGGCCCGCCCTGAAGGCCCTCGCGCGTCGCTGCCCGATCCCCGTCGAGCTCGAGGTGCGTACCGACATACGGCTGCCGGAGCGGGTCGAGGTGGCGGCCTACTACGTCGTCTCCGAGTCGCTCACCAACACCGCCAAACATGCACAAGCCTCGCTCGTCAAGATCGATCTGGAGGCCTTCGACCAGGTCCTTCGCCTCTCCGTCCGCGACGACGGCGTCGGCGGCGCCGACCCGGCACGAGGGACCGGCCTGCTCGGCCTGAAAGATCGCATCGAAGCACAGGGCGGCACGAGCTCTGTCTGCAGCCCCCAAGGCGAGGGCACCACCCTGAGCGTCGAACTTCCACTCGACAAATGACCGCAGGCTTGAGCCCTCACACCAGGCCGAGCGATCTGGCGGCCTGAGCCCTTTCACCGAAACCCTCGGTGCACGTGCCATCATCACCGCAGGCTCCTCCGACGAGCGCGTGGCGCATGCGACACGGATGAGGAGAGCGAGGGGGCGCACGATGAGCCAGCAGCCAGAGACCGGCGGTGATCGGCTGACCATCGCGTCCCTTAACACGCGAGGGATTCCGGTCGTGGGTTCGCAGCTGGCCGAACGGTACGGCGCCATCGCTGATGCCTTCGAAGCGGGTGCGGTTGATGTCGTCAGCTTTCAGGAGGTATTGACCTACTACCATCTGAGGCTGTTGACCAGGCGTATGCCGTCGTTTCGTTACGTGAGCTACCGGCCCTCGATGGTCGGGCCGGCTGGTGGGTTGGCGACCCTGTCTCGGATACCCGTGGCCGCATCCGAATACGAGCCCTTCCCGATTCCGCCGGCCACGCCCATGGCCGCGATGCCTCGGCTCACTCGGTTCAAAGCGTCCCTGAAAGGAACTCTGCTCACCCGACTGGCACAACCTCGGATGTGTGTCGTCAACGCGCATCTCTTGGC
>JAWWOY010000608.1:0-4657 GCA_033851195.1 Kribbellaceae bacterium
CAGTTCGGCACGCTGGACCAGCGGATCAACCTGGCCCAGGGTGACGATCCGGCGACCTTCATCTGCTCGCTGCTGCTGCAGGCCAACCAGCCGCTGTCCACCTGCTCGGCGTTGAAGGGCGTCATCGACCTGCTGCCGAAGCTGCCGTCGCTGGGCAGCCTGACCGGCTCCGGCGGACCAGCCGGTACGCCGTGGGCCCCGGCGCCGCAGCCGAAACTGCCGAGCCCGGATCCGGTGGACACCACCCTGGGCGGCCTCGTGCCCGGAGGTGCCCGATGATCCGGCGCGTACGTCGTACCGCGGTGGTGGCCGGCGTGGTCGCGCTCGCCATGATGCTGTCCGGGTGTGACTTCAGTGTCTACTCGCTGCCGTTGCCCGGTGGTGCCAAGATCAAGGGGCCGGCGTACCACGTCACGGTGGAGTTCTCCGACGTCCTGGATCTGGTCCCGAAGTCGTCGGTGAAGGTAGACGACGTGACCGTCGGGACGGTCGAGAAGGTCTGGCTGGAGGGGTACGTCGCGAAGGTCCAACTGAAGCTGCCGAAGAGCGTGGACCTGCCCGACAACACCCGGGCGACAATCCGGCAGACCAGCCTGCTCGGCGAGAAGTTCGTCTCGCTGGCACCGCCGACCGGTGCCGAGAAGCCGCGCGGCAAGCTGGCGGACGGCGAGCTGATCCCGTTGTCGCGGAGCACCAGCAACGTGGAGGTCGAGCAAGTACTGTCCGCGCTGTCGCTGCTGCTGAACGGCGGTGGCGTGGCGCAGTTGCAGATCATCACCCAGGAGCTGAACAAGGCCCTGACCGGCAACGAGCCGGCCATCCGGGACGTGCTCACCCAGCTGAACACCTTCGTCGGCACGCTGGACGCGAACAAGCAGCAGATCGTCGCCGCGATCACCGCGGTGGACGGGCTGGCGAAGAAGCTGAACGCGCAGAAGGCGACGCTGGCGACCGCGATCGACTCGCTGCCGAAGTCGATCGCCACCCTGGACAAGCAGCGCGCGGCGCTGGTCAAGACGCTGCAGGCGCTGGCCAGGCTGGGCACCACCGCGACCCGGGTGATCACCGCCTCGCAGCAGGACCTGGTGGCCAACCTCAAGTCGCTCTACCCGGTCCTGACCAACCTCGCCAAGGCGGGGGAGAACCTGCCGAAGTCGCTCGAGTTGTTACTCACCTACCCGTTCCCGGACGCCGCGGCCACCGCGGTGAAGGGCGACTTCACCAACCTGGACATCACCCTCGACGTCAACACCCAGAAAGCGCTGCAGGGCATCGTCGGCCTCAACCTGCCGACGGTTGGCCCGACCGCCCTGCCCACGACTACGCTCAGTATCCCGCTGCACAACTCGCCTGGGTTGCCGTCGCTGCCGTTGCCGTCCCTGCCGTTGCCGACCACCGGCGCGACCACCTGCATCACGTTGCTGGGGCAGCCGGTCTGTACGCCGAGGTTGGGCAGTGCCGGGCTGGATCCGGCTCTGGCCAAGATGATGATGCCGGGGGTGACCGGATGATCACCCGTGGGGTCAGGCTGCAGTTGATGGTGTTCCTGCTGATCACCGTGGTCGGCGTCGCGTACGTCGGCGCCAAGTACGCGCAGGTGGATCAGCTGATCATCAAGAGCAGCTACACCGTCAGCGCCAGCTTCGCCGAGTCCGGCGGCATCTTCACCGGTGCCGAGGTCACCTACCGCGGCCAGCCGATCGGCCGGGTCGGCAAGCTGAAGCTGCTGCCCGACGGCGTCGAGGTGAATCTGGATATCGACAAGAAGACCAAGGTCCCGAACGACCTGGTCGCGGTGGTCGCGAACCGCTCCGCGATCGGCGAGCAGTACGTCGACCTGCAGCCGCGCCGCGATACCGGTCCCTACCTGCAGGACCACTCCAAGATCGACCGCAAGGACACCAAGATTCCGATCGACACCACCGAGTTGCTGCTGAACCTGGACCAGCTGGTGAACTCGGTCGACCGGAACAGCCTGCGTACCACAGTGAAAGAGCTCGGCGACGCGCTGCGCGGCAAGGGCACCGACCTGCAGAAGATCATCGACAGCTCCGGGCTGCTGATCAACGACGCCGACGCAAACATCCTGCAGACGATCAAGCTGATCAACGACGGCAACACCGTGCTGGCCACCCAGGTCGCGAGTGGCGACGCCATCAAGACCTGGGCGAAGAACCTGGCGTTGCTGTCGGACACCCTGGTCAGTTCCGACGCCGACCTGCGCTCGGTGATCGACAACGGCTCGGCCGCCACCGAGCAGCTGACCGCGCTGATCAGTGAGAACCGGGCCGACATCGCGGTGCTGCTCGGTAACCTGCTGACGACGAGCGAACTGACCGCGGTCCGGCTGGACGCCGTCGAGCAACTGCTGGTGGTCTACCCGCAGGTGGTGATGGGCGGCTACGTCGTGCCCGCCAAGGACAGCACCGGTCACTACGACGCCCACTTCGGCTTGGTGCTCGGTCTCACTCCGGCCGCCTGCCGGGCCGGCTACGGCGGCACCGACAAGCGGGTCCCGCAGGACACCACGAGCAAGCCCGCCAACACGAAGGCCAGCTGTACGGCGCCCCCGTCCAGCGGAGTCGACGTCCGCGGCTCGCAGAACAAGCCGACGCCGTCGTCACGGTCGCTGAACCGGACCGGCTCCTACGGCGTCGGGTACGACCCGGCCACTGGTGTGGCAGGTGGCTCTGGTGGAATGCCGGAACTGGTGCTGGGCTCCACCGGTGGGCAGTACGCCCTGCTCGGCAAGGACTCCTGGAAGGCACTGATGTTAGGCCCGGTGACCCAGTGACCGACGCTGCGACCGATTCTGTAACCGATTCTGCAACCGTCCGCAGTTCGCGGGGCGGCCTGATCCTCATGTGGGGTCTCAGCGCGCTGCTGCTGGTCGCTCTGGCCGGGCTGACCGTGTCCGTGGTGGCCATCCGCAAGCAGCAGTCCCGCGACGACGAGCGGGCGGCCATCCTGCAAGCCGGCCGCCAGACCGCGGTGGACTTCACCACCTATAAGTACGGCAATTGGGATGACGACGTGAAACGGGTACTGGACGGCTCCACCGGGCAGTTCAAGGAGGAGTTCTCGGCCGCCTCGAACCAGGTAAAGGCCGAGGTGGTGGCGAACCACGCCAACTCCGACGGCAAGGTGCTGGAGGCTGCGGTGGTCTCGATGGACGCTGATTCGGCCCAGATCCTGGTGGTCGCCGACGCCGTGGTGACCAACACCGCGATCCAGACCGGCCAGCAGCGGCACTACCGGATCAAGCTGGACATGGTCCGCGACGGCAAACGCTGGCTGACCGCCGACCTGCAGGCGGTGGGCTGATGTCCGACACCACCCGCTCGGGCCGCGGCAGCACCCGTCGCCGGATCGCCGGCCAGCGCCGCCCCGCCGACCGCCGCACCACCGACCCGACCCATGAAGAAGACCCCACCAGTACGCCGGCTGCTGATAGCGAGGAGATAGCCGCGTCGGCCGCTCTCGGCGGCGGAGATGCGGTTTCGGAGGATCAGCCCACGACAGCTGCGACCGAAGAGAGCGCGGTCGCTCGGCTGGGGGCGGTGTGGCGCATACGCCCCTACCGGAACGTCACGCAGAGCGACAGTGATCTACCGGTGGCCGAGCAGGGTCAGGCGTCGGGACGTCTCGGGAAGTTGCTCACCGTCACCATAGCCGTACTGCTGGTGCTCACGCTGACCGTTGCCGTCGTACTGGGAATCAAGGCGTGGCAGGGCCAGGAGGCCGAGCAGGCGCGGTCCCAGGCGACCGCGGCGGCGCGCAAGGCGGCCCAGTTGGTGCTGTCCTACGACTACCGCACCCTGGACAAGGACTTCAGCGCCGCGCGGGCGACCCTGACGCCGGGATTCGCGGCCGATTTCGACCAGACCACCAAAGTGGTCGCCGAGCAGGCGAAGAAGACCAAGGCGACGGTCAAGGCGGAGGTCCGCGAGGTCGGGGTGCGTGACGGCGACGCCGACCGGGTCACGCTGCTGGTGTTCGTGAACCAGACCACCACCAGCACGATCACGCAGGGCAAGCCCCGGATCGACCTGAATCGGGCGCGGTTCACGATGGTCCGAAACGGCGATCAATGGCTGGTCCAAGAGATCGCCGGACTGTAGTCTCTTTGTGACTCCGGTCGGGATACCGGGTGGCTCGCGGGTGCTCTACCCGCTGGAGACCCCGGGTTGAATCTTGACGGATGGGGTGGCCTGACGGCATAGTGTCGGGCCTATTGGACAGGCTTGCCCTGATCGTGTAACCTATTTCTTTGCGCTGCCTTCACCCTTCACCCTGGTTCGAGCCCAAAACTTGACTAGGGCGGTCCGGCATGCGCTCCCAGCACCAGATTGACTCTGCGAGCCCGTGGAAGGACGCCCCTTGGTCGCCTCGCGCAACCCCCAGTCCGATAGCTTCACCAACGTTTCCGGTTCCCGCCGCATCTCCTTCGCAAAGATCTCCGAACCTCTCGAGGTTCCGGATCTGCTTGCGCTGCAGGTGGACAGTTTCGACTGGCTGGTCGGGAACGAAACCTGGCAGGCCAGGGTGGCCGCCGCCGAGGCCGAGGGGCGGACCGATCTGTCCTCCCCGTCCGGCCTGGAGGAGATCTTCGAGGAGATCTCCCCGATCGAGGACTTCAGCGGCACCATGTCGCTGT
>JAWWOY010000614.1:0-4632 GCA_033851195.1 Kribbellaceae bacterium
AGGACGCCGTCGGCGGCTTCGGCGCCGCGGCGCAGGCTGTCGTGGTCGTCCAGGGAGCCGCGGTGTGGTGTGGCGCCCAGCGACTCCAGCCGGGCGGCGGCGGCATCCGAGCGCGCCAGACCAGTGACGTTGTGGCCGGCCGCGACGAGCTCGGCGACGACGGCGGGGCCGGTCTGGCCAGAACCACCAGTGACAAAGATGTGCATGAAAGGCTCTCTCTGTGGGTGTGTGCACCAGGGCCGCTGAACGGGTCCGGTATGGGTGAGGCGGGAATGGCCTGCCTTCGAGGGCAGCGGCCGCAGGGACGCGTCGCATGCGCGTCCTGTCGGGGCCTGCGAGGCGGCCGGCGCTCGGACTCCGACGACCGCCGCACAGCCGCTACCAGGCCAGCGGTTCGGCGAAATTCGGTGAGCGGTGCTCGACGGAGACCTTGATCGCCTCGGCGGCGTTCGGACCGCAAGGTCGGGGTCGCTGCCGCCAGCAACGAAAACCTCCCACTTAACGACAGTCAGTGGCACTAAGTAGCGCCAGTGACTGACTTTAAGTAGCGCCAGTCACTGGCGTCAAGCAGTGTCAGCCACTGGCGTATGCGGTATCTTCGAGGGGTGCCACGAAGCGGAATAGAAGCGCGCCGCCGCCTTCAGCAGGCGGCTTTGGAGCTGTACCGGGAGCGCGGGTTCGATCAGACCACCACGGCTGAGATCGCCGCCCGGGCAGGCGTCAACGAGCGCACGTTCTTCCGGCACTTCCCGGACAAGCGCGAGGTGCTCTTCGGCGGCGAAGCCGACCTACGTGCCGCGCTGATGCAGGAGGTCGCCGACGCTCCCGATGGCCTGCAGCCACTCGGCATTCTGCTGTGCGCCTTCCGGAAAGCTGGACGAATCCTTGAGGACAACCGCCCGTTCTCCGAGCCACGGCTAGCGGTCATCGCCAAGACCCCAGCCCTCCGAGAACGCGACTTGGCCAAGGCCGCAGCCCTCACCGAAGCCGTAGCGGAGGCGCTACGTCAGCGCGATGTCCCCGACCGGCTGGCCAGCCTGGCCGCACAAACCGGCTGGGCAACCTTCCACCACGCGGCCCAAGCCTGGATCGACGACCCCTCACAGAGCTTGGACGCACATCTCCTCCAAGCCTTCGATGATCTGCACGCCCTCTCCGCGACCGTCCCACCAGCGCAGGCGCGGCCTGAAAGCTGATACCGCTCCGCCCGCGACCACCTATCACCGCGAGCAAACGGGTTCCAAGACCTCGACGGAAGTGGGAGCCGAACCCAGCTCCGACGCCAGCGCCGGGTCAACTCGGTGAGCGGCAGACGAGGACGGCGCGGAGAACTGACGGCATCAGGTGCCGACCAGGGCGCCGATCAGCTTGTGGGCCGTCGCTTTGGTCAGCCGCTTCGACGCCGTGGCGGTCTGCTCCCTCAGCGGCCCGAAGGTCACCACGGCGTGGCTGTAGCCGTACGCCCCGAGGCATGCCTCGGGGCGTACGAGGTGGCGCATCGTCACGTCCTACTCATCCGGATCCCAGGCGCTGAGCTGGTAGAAGAGACGTCGGTCGCCGTCGAGCTGCAGGGAATCGATCGGGATACGGTCGTACAGGACGAGGACCACCTCACCGGCCGTGCCCCGGGCGGAGGCGTCGGCCGTGTCCGGGCCCTGGCCGGCAGCCGTGGCTGGCATGGCGCCGGGCGCGGGGAGACGGGCGGTCCGTGCGCCGTCGGCGGAGAGCGAGAGGCGCCAGGAGCGGCCCTCAGTGGCGTGGAAGTCGACGGCAGCGGCCTCGTGCGGCCAGGCGTCCGTCGTAGCGACGCAGGTGGACAGGAACTCGTCGACACCGTCGAGTGCCGCCTCGTCCGGCAGCGGCTGCGGGGTACCCAGGGTGATCTGGGCGTCGTAGGTGTGCACCGCGACTTCCTGGACCTGGTGCCGGGCGACGGCACCGGAGGTCTGCGGCGACTGCGACGTACCCCACCACGTCCAGCAACCGCGATCCGGGCCGGCCTCGCGCAGCGCGCCCAGTAGCTGCTGCGTCGATGCGGCCGACCAGGCCAGCAGGGCCTCGCGCTCACGAGGCGCAGCCTCGACGCCCTCCGACGTGGACTTGGCCGGGGGAGCGGCAGCTGGGCCGGCGTTGACGGCGGCGGCCCAGCGGCGGTGCACCGCACCCAGGTGCTGCACCAGATCGAGCAGCGTCCAGTCGGGGCAGGTCGGCACCTTCAGGTCGAGGCCGGGCGCGGACATGACCGCGGTGCGGAAGGCGGTCGACCGTTCGTCGATCAGCTGCAGCAGAACGGGGAACTCCAGAGTCTTTTCCACACCGGGTTTCTACCACCGTGCGCCGATCAACCGGAGTCGATTTTCACAGCCGACGCTGCGGGCGCGCGGCACGGACCGCGAAGGGACGAGGCTTTCACGAACGGTCGCAGCCCCACGCTTGACATAGTTGTCAGGTCGGATACTATTTCAAGCACGACAAACTATATTTCAGGAGACAAGTAGATGACTATCCCAACCGAGCAATACAGCGCACTGATGCAGCAGGGCCAGGAGGCCGTCCGCGACGCCGTCGACTCGTGGACGCAAGCCGTTAAGGCTGCTGCGACCCAGTTCCCGACCGGTCCGGCCGCGTATGACGCCGAGAAGGTAATCGATCAGGTGTTTGACTTCGCGGAGAAGCTGCTGGAGGTTCAGCGAAACTTCGCCAAGAACCTGATCAATTCCTCGGCGAGCGCCATGGAGTCAGTCACTCAGGCCGCGCCGCAGCCCGGACCGAAAACGACCACCACCGACCCCGAGTAAAGCAACCCCGAGTAAGGCAACACAGCATCGCGATTCGCGTCGGGGCGTAAGCAAGGCCCCGACGCAGGTCATCTCCAGACGGCAGATGTGCTGCCGATCCGGCCGCAGCTATCTCGACTACGAGCCCCGGCAGATCCGCCGCGCTGCGCCACAGGATAGCGCGACGCGGCGCCGTCCGATCCGAGTTCCCGGCGGTGTCCGGTGCCGTCGCAGGGCCGGTCCATGAAGCAGCCTGACAGCAGCCACAGCCATGGGCGATGCAGAGCCGGGGTGGATAGCGTTCGAGCACCCTTCCGAAGATGAGGCGGGCGACTTATCGCGGATCGATCGGGTCGAGGCCGTGTTCGGGGAACACCGCGCGGCGGCTCGCGGCGATCGCGCGGTCGACCGGATCGTCGGGGTCACCCTCCCCGGCGTCCCAAGCGTGGTACGTCGGTTCGGTGCCGTCGGTAAGGCGCCTCGGTCCCTCGCTTCCGGTACGCCCGTGGACGAGTTGCAGCCAGCCGTCGGGGGTCGCCGTGTCGGGGTCGAGCGGGCTGCCGGTGATCTCGGCCAGCAGGTGCGTCCACGACCGGGGTACAACCTGCACGATCTCGTAGCCGCCGCCGCCAACGGCGACCCAGTTGCCGCCGGCGACCTCGTGCGCCAGTTGGTGCAGCGCCGCGTAGCTATGCCGGTGCGCATCGACGGTGAGGTTGAGCTGCGCCATGGGGTCGAGACGATGAGTGTCGCAGCCGAGTTGGGTGATGAGGACCTGCGGCTCGAAGGCGCGAACGAGCGGCGGCACGACGGCATGGAACGCCCGCAGCCAGCCGGCGTCGCCGGTGCGCGGCGGCAGGGCGACGTTGACCGCGGTACCTTCCGCGGCGCCATGGCCGGACTGTTGCGGGAAACCGGTGCCCGGGAAGGCCGTGTAGCCGCTCTCGTGCAGGCTGACCGTCAGCACTCGGGGGTCGTGGTAGAACGCCGCCTCGACACCGTCACCGTGGTGGGCGTCCAGATCGACATAGGCAACCCGCCGGACACCGTCGGCCAGCAGCCAGGCAATCGCGACCGCAGCGTCGTTGTAGACGCAGAACCCGGAGGCCCTGGCGGGCATCGCGTGGTGCAACCCGCCCGCGAGGTTGACGGCATGCTTCGCCTTGCCGCTGCGGACGGCGCGGGCTGCGTCCACGGTGCCACCGGCAACCAGTGCGGACGCCTCGTGCATCCGGTCAAAGACCGGGTTGTCCTGGCTGCCCAGCCCGACCTTGGCGAGCGGGGCCGCGTGTCGCTTCGCCGCGTCACGCACGGCGGCGACGTATGCGGGATCGTGGACCAATTGGAGCACGTCGTCCGGAGCGGGGTTCGGCGCCTCGACGGTCACGCCGGGACGGGCCACAACGTGGAGGTCCCGAGCCAGTGCCATGGTGAACTCGAGCCGGCCCGGCGCCATCGGGTGGGTGACCCCGAAGTCGTACTGCAGCAGATCATCGCTCCAGACGACCAGGACCGACTCGCTCACCGGCTGACCCTTCCCGGGCCGACTACCCGGCGGTCCCGCGCGCCGCCGCCTTGGCCTGCAGGTCCTGGACGACGGCAGGGTCGCGCAGCGTCGTCACATCGCCGAGCTCGCGACCCTCCGCGATGTCCCGAAGCAGCCGGCGCATGATCTTGCCGGACCTGGTTTTCGGCAGGTCGTCCGCCCAGATGATCGACTTCGGCCGTGCCAACTTGCCGATCCGCACCCCGACGTGCGTACGGATCTCCGCCGCCATCTTGTCGTCCCCTTGCAGGTCGCCGTTGAGGGTGATGTAGGCGACGATCGCCTGACCGGTCAGCTCGTCCGGCTCGG
>JAWWOY010000619.1:0-3012 GCA_033851195.1 Kribbellaceae bacterium
CTCACGACTTACATGACTGCCTCGATGCTGGTCCCGGTGGCCCAGCGCAGCGGTGCGCCGGTGCTGCTGCTCAACCTGCAGCCGACCGAGGCGATGAACCACGCGTCCTTCGACACCGGCGCCTGGCTCGCCTATTGCGGCGCCTGCCCGCTGCCCGAGATGGCGAACGCCTTCGAGCGCTGCGGTATCGACTTCCGGTCGGTCTCCGGGTACGTCGAGGACGAGCGTGCGTGGACGCGCATCGAGAGGTGGATCAAGGCCGCCGGAGTCCGCGCGGCGCTACGGCACGGTCGGCACGGTCTTCTCGGGCACCTCTACCCCGGCATGATGGACGTGATTACCGACCCCACCCTGGTCTCGGCCCAGCTCGGCGGTCATGTCGAGATCCTGGAGATCGACGACCTGCGGGTCCGGGTCGAGAACGTCACCCCGGCCGAGACCGAGGCCCGGATGAAGGTCGCCGAGGACGTCTTCACCCTGGACGACTCAGTGGTCGAGGACGACTTCCGCTGGGGTGCCACTGTCTCGGTTGCACTGGACCGGCTGGTCGAGGACTTCCAGCTGGACACCCTCGCCTACTACCACCGCGGTCTGGACGGCGAGGCGCACGAGCGGGTCGCCGCCGGGATGATCCTCGGCGCCTCCCTGCTGACTGCCAGGGGTGTGCCGGCCGCAGGAGAGTACGAGCTCCGCACCTCACTCGCGATGCTGGTGATGGACAGGCTCGGGGCCGGCGGCTCCTTCACCGAACTGCAGGCGCTGAACTTCAACGACAACGTGGTGGAGATGGGTCACGACGGACCCGCCCACCTTGCCATCAGCTCGGCGAAGCCCCTGCTCCGCGGCCTCGGTGTCTATCACGGCAAGCGCGGCTGGGGCGTCTCCGTCGAGTTTGACGTCAGACACGGCCCGGTCACGGCCCTGGGTCTCGGCCAACTCCGCGACGGCTCCTTCCGCCTGATCGCCTCCGAAGGTGAGGTCGTCCCCGGCCCGCTCCTCCAGATCGGCAACACCACCTCCCGCGTTGACTTCCACTGTGACCCCGGCGAGTGGACCGACGCCTGGTCCGCCTCCGGCGTGGCTCACCACTGGGCCCTAGGCACCGGCCACCTCTCCGCCGACCTAACCGCCGTAGCCAACCTCCTCGCCCTACCCCTAACGATCATCGGTCCCTTGTGACCCGGCGTGTCGGCATTCATCGGGCCTCAAATGCCAGGAGATCGAGGTGAACGTTCGAGCCGCGGCAGTGGATCTCGGCGCGTCGAGCGGCCGGGTCATGCTCGGCCGCGTCGGACCGGAGCTGCTCGAACTGACCGAGACGCATCGCTTCTGGAACGGACCGGTGCGTCTCCGCAACACCTTGTACTGGGACGTCCTCGGCCTCTATCGCGAGACGCTGGCCGGCTTATCCAAGACCGGTCCAGTGGACGGCATCGGGATCGACTCCTGGGCCGTCGACTACGGACTGCTGGACCGCGACGGCGCTCTGCTCGGCAACCCCGTGCACTATCGCGACGCCCGCACCGAAGGCGTGATGGAGCAGGTGCTGAGCGCTGTCCCAGCCGACGACCTGTACGCCGTGACCGGGCTGCAGCAGTTGCCCTTCAACACCATCTACCAGCTTGTTGCCGCAGGCCCTGACTCCCTGAGGTCCGCCGAGACCTTGCTGCTGATCCCGGACCTGCTCAGCTACTGGTTGACCGGAGTGATCGGGGCCGAGGCCACCAACGCCTCCACCACGCAGCTGTACGACGTTCGCGCGCGTCGCTGGAGTGATGCCCTGGCCCAGCGCGTCGGCATACCAGCGAGGTTGCTGCCCGAGTTGCGGGAGGCCGGGCAGGTGATCGGGCCGCTGCTGCCTGCGGTGGCGGAGGGGATCGGCCTTAGCGACGCGACGCCGGTGATCGCGGTCGGGTCGCACGACACGGCTTCCTCGGTTGTGGCCGTGCCCGCGGCTGAAGGAGATCGGTTCGCGTACATCTCGTCCGGGACGTGGTCGCTGGTCGGGCTGGAACTGGAGAAGCCGGTGCTGTCGGCCGAAGCGCAAGCCGCGAACTTCACCAATGAGGGCGGCGTGGACGGCCGGATCCGCTTCCTGCGCAACGTCATGGGCCTGTGGATCCTGCAGGAATGCCTGCGGACGTGGGGCAGCGATGACCTCGCCGGGCTACTCGCCGAAGCAGCGGCCGCGCCCGCGTTCGGCGTACTGATCGATCCGGACGATCCGTCGTTCCTTGCTCCGGGCAACATGCCTGCCCGGATCGATGAGGCCTGTCGACGATCAGGACAGTCGGCACCGTCGACGAGAGGGGCGACCGCGCGGTGCGTTCTCGAGAGCCTCGCGCTGGCGTACCGCCGCACCGTCCGAATGGCCGGGTTGATCGCCGATCAGGACGTCGACGTCGTGCATGTGATCGGTGGAGGCTCGCAGAACGAGTTGCTCTGCCAGCTCACCGCCGACGCCTGCGGCCTTCCAGTGTTGGCTGGTCCGGTCGAGGCCTCCGCGCTGGGAAACGTCCTGGTGCAGGCCCGCACCTTGGGCGAACCGCTGCCCGACCTCGCCGCGATGCGGGCGCTGGTGCGGGCCACCCATGAACTGCGGCGCTACGAGCCGCGGGGTAATCCGGCCGACTGGGACGCCGCTGAGGCCCGGGTGTTCGACAACGAGGTGATCGGGTGATGACCACCCGCCCGCCGAGGTTTGCTCTAACTTTCAGCCCCCAACTCAAGGAGCCACTGTGTCCGCCCGCACCGTGTATTTGCGCGCTTTTCTCTCCCTGACCGCTGCCCTGGCGTTGATGTCCCAGGGCGTCATCGCCGATGCAGGACCACCGAATACGACGCCTGTGGTTTCCCAACTGCAGACCAACAATCTGACCGATCCGCTCGGCGTGAGTGGCGAGACGCCGCGCCTGAGCTGGCAACTGAACGCGTCTCGCCGTGGTGTCAGCCAGCAGCGCTACGAGGTGCACGTCGCCTCCACCGCCACCGGCGTGGGTGAGCCCGACGTCT
>JAWWOY010000665.1:0-6696 GCA_033851195.1 Kribbellaceae bacterium
TCCCCTCGACCTGTCCCGAAATGGTTGCGCTCTCTCCCGTCAGGGGCAGCGTCACCTCGTCAGCGGTGGGTGGTGATGGCGGCCAATCCAGCCGGTCCTGTTCAGCCACCCGCGCAACGATCGGGCCCGGAATCACCGGCAGCTGACGTGATTCCGTTGCCAGAAGCACCTGATCCGACGATCGCATGGTGGCTGAGGGCAACGAATAGGTCGGCACGCCGGAGGCGACCACCTCGGCCGATCGTTGCAGACTAGCCGGGGCGCCGCTGGCCGGCGTACCGGAGGAGGCAGCCGGCGGCGCGGGGAACGCGACCTCCTGGGCACTGTCAGGCGGCGCGGTCTCCGCGAGGCCGGTGACCTCGCCCGCGGGAGCTCGATCGTCGAGTGCATGCCCGAGCGGCGCGAGGAAGCGGGGATCCTGATGAGTGGCCAGCGATTCCTGGAACGGCCCGGCCGGAGCGATCGGCACCAACTCCGCACTGAACCGCTGCAGCGCCGGCAGCCGACGCCACTCCCCTTGCGGAGCAGCGATCCGTTGGGTTGCGACGGCGGGCTGCGCTGCGGCGGGCTGGCTCGCTGTCGGACCTGCCACCGACTCTGTTTCAGGACTGCCGGTGGAGCGGCGGAAGGGCCACCACATGTGCGCTCACCTCCTGTGCTGGCTGCGAGTGTTGAGTTGACCGATCTCGTCGACGAAGCGGCGGCGTTCCGGGTGTTCGAGGTCGAGGATCTCGTCGCGGGACCAGTGGAAGTGATAGGCGACGTACGCGACCTCGGCGTAGATCCGGTCGGGCGCGTACGTCAGGATTCCCCCAGGCGACCACCAGCCAGGTCGACCGCGAACGCGTGCCCGCACTCCGGGCAGTTCACGCCCGCCCTGGTGTGGCCCTCCTGGTTCACCCGGCGATACAGATCCTGCAGGAATGCCAGATCCGCCGCGAAGAGGTTCTCGATCACCCCGGCGTGGATATCGGTCACGCTGCCTAGGCGGGTGATGACCCGGCCCAGCAGCACGACGGTGAGGTACGCCGGGTTCTCGCGGACCCGGTCGTCCCGCAGCGGCACTAACTCGTCCCGCGCCGTGGCCAGGCGCATCACCCCGTCACGATGCAGCGCGCCGGACGGATCGACGTACCCACGGGGTAGCAGGAAGGGGAACTCGGTGCGGAGGGTCTCCGCAGGCCTGCCGGCCGGCTCGGCGACCAGGTCGGGCAAGCCCGGCTCCGGTCGACCGAGCGTCTCCCCCGCCGTACGACGCATCACTCCACCTCGAGCCGCTCGCACGTGACGACCAGCTTCTCGGTCATCACCGAGGTATCACCGGCCTTCATGGTGCCGATCTCGAGACTCTTCGGCCAGGCGTTGGTGAGCTTGTACCGCTTCAGCGGAGCGCCCTCGTAGTCGTAGACGATGATCGCGCCGCCCTTGCGGACCGCCCCCATCTTCCCGAACTGCGAGTCCTTGATCCACTTGTCGAAGCTGGTGTCCGACGACAACCCGCGGGTCAAGGTGATCTCCGGAGCCTTCCAGCGACCGGGCAGCTTCTTGATCACATACTTGCCATCGGCACCGTTCTCCTTCAGCTCGATGACATCTTGCTCCATCTTCAAGCCGCTGATCTCGGTGATGCTCTTGATCTGGATACCGTCGAACTCCAAACCGAAGGAGTGGCCGACGCCCGCGTCCAAATCCGGAAGTGCCATCAGTGCCTACCTTTCACGCGTGAGGTGGATCATTCGCTGACGAGGCTGGTGCCGCCGGAGTACTGCGACAGGCGGAAGATGACGAACTCGGCCGGCTTCACCGGGGCGACACCGATCTCGCAGACGACCTGGCCGGCGTCGATCCCCTCCGACGGATTCGTCTCGGCGTCGCACTTCACGAAGAACGCGTCGTCCGGGGTCTGACCGAACAGTGCGCCGTTGCGCCACTCGTTCACCAGGAAGGCGGAGATGGTCCGCCGGATCCGGGCCCAGAGCGCCTCGTCGTTCGGCTCGAAGACGACCCAGTTGGTGCCGCTGAGGATCGACTCCTCTAGATAGTTGAACAGCCGCCGGACGTTCAGGTAGCGCCAGGCCGGGTCCGAGGACAGCGTCCGCGCCCCCCAGACCCGGTTGCCGCGGCCCGGGAACGTCCGCAGCACGTTGATCCCGACCGGGTTGAGCAGGTCGTGCTCGGCCTTGGTGATCTGCACCTCCAGGCTGACCGCGCCCCGGATCACCTCGTTCGCCGGCGCCTTGTGCACGCCGCGGGTGTCGTCGTTGCGACCCCAGATGCCGGCCATGTGCCCGGACGGCGGGATGAATCCGAGCTGCCCGGTGGAGGGATCGGCGGTCTTGATCCACGGGAAGTACAGCGCCCCGAACGCCGAGTCGTAGCCGGCCTTGTCGACCAGCCACTCCTTCACCTGCTGGGCGTTCAGCCCGGGCGGCGGGTCGAGGATCGCGATCCGGTCGCCCATCAACTCGCAGTGCGCGAGCATCGCCAGTTGCACGGCCTGGACGGTCTCCAGATCGATCGCGCCCTGCTGGTACGCACTCATCAGGTCCGGCACGCACAACATGGTCACCTCGTCGATGGCCTCCAGACCGCCGAAGCCGGTCCGGTCCGCGACATCGCCGACATAGTCCTCCGCGCTCAACCGCGGCGACGGTACGGCGGGTGCCGGCGGCGGGGCTGTCAGCGCCGTCTCACCCTGGGCCGGCTTCTCCAGCGCGGCCCCGGAGATCTCCTCGATCCTGATCAGCTTGGAGGTCGCGTTGACCACGGTGGCGACGTTCGTCTTGCCGCGCGCCAGGGTGACGCGGTCAAACTCTTCGACCTGCTGGCCATGCTGCTTGACGACGATCTTGAACATGTCCTCGGACGGGCTATCGCCGCCGGCCTCGGCGATCTCGACGCTCAACTCCACCGGCGGCTGGGCGCCGTCGAGCGCGACGGCCCGGAACCGGCCAAGCATCGCCTGCGGTCCGGGCGTCAACTCCTTGCGGCCGCGGGTGCCCTTGCCGTTCCCGTTGGCGGAGTCGCCCGGCCCGACGCGGACCACGTAACAGTTGCCGCCACCGTTCAGGAAGTACCCGTAGACGGACTGAGCCAGGTACGTCCCGGGCATGAACCCCCCGAAGGTGTCCGTGAACGCGGTCCAGTTGCTGACCAGGGTGGGCTGGTTCAAAGGCCCGTCCTCGGCCAGGCCGACGAAGGCAGCCACTGCGGTCCCCACGCCCTCGAGTGGGCGGGCGCCCGACTCGACTTCCTCCACGTACACACCCGGTGACAGGTACGTCGGCATGCTGCCCCTCCTCGATCAGGATTTGCTCCAGCCTGCGGGCTGAACGCGTTCGCGGGGCCGACCGAGTGGACGGAGAGGAGGGCAGACTCCATTGCCTCAAGGGGAAACGGCGGCTCGACCGATGGTCGGGATCAGTCGCAGTCGAGGTCGATCGGGCGATTGAAGGGGTCGATCGCGGCCGACAGCTGATCCGAGGCGGTGGCCCGGGCAGTGGCCTCGTCGTCGTGCATCTGCTGCAACTGGCTGGACATCGCACTCTCCAAGCCCGCGCGGCCGCAACCGGTGATCGAATAGGTCCGCCGGGTCGTCCCGTTATAGGTCCGCAGCCGACGGGCGTGCTCCTGTTCGTGCGGTCCCAGCACGTCCCGCAGGAACGCCCGCACCCGGCCCTGCTGGCATTCGCTCAACCCGCCAGGCATCGACGGCATCCCGATCGTCACATCGACGTGATATGTGACCGCAATCGTGCCCGTGGCCCGCAGACACGGGTCCTCCTCCGGGCAGTCGCAGCCCTTCGCCCGGGCCACATTCGGCTTACCGACGACGCTGGTGCCACCGTCGTACGTGCCGCTGGTCTCCCCGTGCAGGCTCACGTTCGCCGGGCCGCCTCTGAGCGCGACCGTCACCGCGCGGTTCCCGACGGTCTGCTGCAGCTCGACGAGTTGAGCGTACAGCGACCCGGCATCGCCAGATCTCACGATAGGCGACAGTAATTGCCGCGTGGGCTGCTTGTTTGTCGCAGCGACACGGCTGGCAGGTTTGCGCCGGCTAAGTGCTCGCACCCTGACTAGTGCACCCGGTGTTGACGGCTCTGTCCACACCTGTTCTGCCTGAAGGGGTAAATGAAGCTGCCCAGACGGATGCCCTGGTGGCACCAAGCGGCGCCTGCTGTACGGAGCACCCTCGACATATGCGTGACGCCAGTCAGGCCCCACGACGTTTACGCCCGGAAGCCGCATGACCGACCAGCGGCTGGAGTCGCCGCGTCCCGAGCGCGTCCGACCACGCCTGGCACGCCGTCACGAGCCGCCCGCAGCGTCCCGGCGTACCGAGGAACAAGACCAGATCGCGGTACCAACTGTCTTACGATTGCAGGCCTCCGCCGGCAACGCGGCTGTGGCCGCGCTGATTTCCCGGACGTCGACCGTGCAGCGCCGGGAGGCGGGCGGGGCCGTCCCGCCACCGCCGGTAGCGCCGTCAACTCCAGTGCCCGAGGAACACCCCGGCTTCGCCACGGTGACGAACAAGATCGATACGTCGGCTAAGTCCGTCACCCGGCATCCGTCGCCCAGATCTGAGGCTGCTGCGGCCCAGAAGGCGGCCAAGCCGCCGGCGGACGACAAGGAGTCGCAGGCCAAGGCCGCCAAAGCCGACAAGATGGAGGCGACCAAGCCTGGCACGTTCGACAAGGCCGCCTTCATCGCAGCGGTGAACCAGGCCGTCGCCGCGCAGGCACCCAAGAACCTCGATGAGGCGGACAAGTTCTCCACGTCCGGGAAGTCCGATGCGATCGCCTCGACCGTGATGGGGAAGGTGAGCAAAGGCAAGGAGGACTCGGCCAAACCACTGGCTGAGGCCTCGAACGCGACGCCTGACACCAGCAAGGCCGTGGAGAAACCGGTGGCTCCCGTACCGGCGAAAAGGCCGGTCCAGGCGCCACCGGTCGGAGCTGCCGCCGCGATGCCGCCCAAGGCTCCCGCCGAGCAGACGAACCTCAACGCGGGACCGGCCGAGGCCGATCAGCAGATGGCCGATGCCGACGTGTCCGAGCAGCAACTGGCCAAATCCAACGAACCCGAGTTCACCGCGGCCGTAGACGCGAAGAAGGAGGGCGAGGCGCACAGCCAGACGGCGCCCGCTGCCTTCCGCGAGAGCGAGGCGGCCAGGCTCAAGTCAGCGGAGGCGGACGCGCAGGGGTCCGGTGTCGCCAAGACCTCCGCCATGTCGGCTGCCCGCGGCAAGTCGCTGCAACAGGTGGCCGGTGCGCAGGCCAAGACCCAATCGAAGGACGAGGCCGAACGGGCCAAGGTCAGCGCGCACATCAAGGGCATCTTCGACACCACGAAGATCGACGTCGACAAGATCCTCGGCGCGCTGGACGGCCTGGTCTCCCAGCAGTTCGAGAAGGGCGAGAAGGAGGCCAAAGCCGCCTTCACCGCGGACCACGAATCGCGGATGGGGAAGTATAAAGACGACCGCTACTCGGGCTTCTGGGGCTGGAAGCGGTGGCTCTCGGACAAGTGGTCGGGGCTGCCCGCCGAGGCGAACGAGATCTACCAGGTGTCGAAGAAGCTGTACGAGTCCAGGATGCAGGTTCTGATAGGTCAGATCGCGGACACAGTTGGGACCGAGCTCACCCGGGCCAAGGACAGAGTCGCCAAGGGCCGCGCAGAGATCGCGTCGTACGTCGCCGGGCTGCCGAACGATCTGAAGAAGTTCGGCAACCAGGCGGCCTCAGAGATCGGCAGCCAGTTCGACGACCTGGCGGCGTCGATCGACGAAAAGGCGCAGTCCCTGGCCGAGGATCTCGCCGGCAAGTACGTCGAGGCGCGCAACGCGGTCGACGAAGAGATCAAGGCGATGCAGGAGGCGAACAAGGGACTGTGGGCCAAGTTCAAGGACGCCGTCGTCGGTGCGATCCAGACCATCCTCAAGCTGAAGGACCTGCTGCTCGGCGTCCTGGCCCGGGCGGCCGGCGCGGTCACCAAGATCATCAAGGACCCGATCGGCTTCCTCGGCAACTTCATCAACGCGGTCAAGACCGGCGTCAGCAACTTCGCCGGCAACATCTGGACCCACCTGAAGAAGGGCCTGCAGGGCTGGCTGTTCGGAACACTGGCCGATGCCGGCATCGAGATCCCGAAGAAGTTCGACCTCAAAGGCATCATCACCCTGGTCCTGTCCTTGCTCGGCCTGACCTGGAACGCTCTGCGCGCCCGGATCGTCAAGCACGTCGGCGAGCCGGCCATGAAGGCGATCGAGGGAGCGGTCGACTTCGTCAAAGCGATCATGTCCGAGGGCATCGGTGGACTCTGGAAGTGGATCGCCTCGAAGTTGTCCGATCTGCAAGAGACGGTGATGAGCCAGATCAAGGACTTCGTCATCACCAAGATCATCACCGCGGGGATCACTTGGCTGATCTCGCTGCTGAACCCGGCAGCGGCATTCATCAAGGCCTGCAAGCTGATCTATGACGCGGTGATGTGGTTCGTCGACAACGCGGCGCGGCTGAAGGACTTCGTCGACTCCATCCTCGACTCTGTCGAGTCGATCGCGGCCGGCGGTGTCGGCGCGGTGGCACAGCACATCGAGAACACCCTGTCCAAGATGATCCCGATGCTGATCAGCGGGCTAGCCAGCCTGCTGGGCCTCGGCGGCATCGCCGACAAGATCAAGGCAATCCTCGA
>JAWWOY010000671.1:0-5228 GCA_033851195.1 Kribbellaceae bacterium
CGACTACGCGACACTCAACCCCGCGGCCTCGCTCTCCGGGCACTGCCTGATCGAGGACGAAGTCCTGATGGGCGCCCAGTCGTGCGTGCTCCAGGGTCTGACCGTCGGTCGCGGAGCAGTCGTGGGCGCGGCGGCCTGCGTGGTCCACGATGTTCCGGCAGGCGTGACGGTCAAGGGGGTGCCTGCGCGTTGAGGATCCTACTCGTGCTAAAGACAGCAGAAGGTGGCATGTGGGTCCTGCCCCACATCGCGGCCCTTCGCGGTCGTGGCCACGAGATCGTCGCGGTCCTGCCGGCGGACGTCGGTCGCCTCCGCCGGGCGCTCGAAGCCTCGGGCGTTCTCGTCATCCCCTCGGCGTTTGACTTCCGCTTCGTACCTCGACTGTCGACACTTGTCGGTCTCCTGGGGTTCCGACGCCAGATTAAAGCGCTCGCGCCAGATGTGCTGCACTACCACCTCTACGCCTCGGCCTTGGCTGTTCGCTTGGCTTCCATCGGGATGCACATACCGCGGGTACACATGGTGGCCGGTCCGCTGTACCTGGAGTCATCCCTCATCAGACGTTTGGAACGACTGTTAGTGCGGCTCGACACCGTGCTGATCGCTGGTTCCGAGCACACCGAAAAGTTGTACCGCTCGCTCGGCCGCCACGATGGCATTGTCACCATTCCATACGGTGTCGACACGGACAGGTTCGCGCCCCTGCCCAGCGACGTCCGGCCGCGCGTTCGCGCGGCTCTGCGGATCCCCCAATCGGCCTTCGTAGCGATCATGGTCGCGTACGTCTACGCCCCGAAAAGCATGGTGCACTCTGGAATCGGCATCAAAGGTCACACTGTGCTGCTATCTGCCTGGCGACAGTTTCACCGTCAGTACCCCGAAAGCCGACTTCTGATGGTCGGGAGCGGCTTCGATGACGAAGGCGAGGAACATCGAGTCGCGCTGATGCATGAGTTCGCCGTCGCCGAACCGAGCTCGGGCGTCGTTTGGCTCAGCACGGTGCCAGATGTGCGCGAGTACTACGCTGCCGCTGATGTAAGCGTGTGTCCGTCCCTCTCGGAGAACCACGGCGCCGCTCTCGAGGCGTCCGCGCTGGGAATTCCGTGCATCGTCAGCGATGCCGGCGCGCTCTCGGAGACTGTCACGCGGGATTCCGGTTGGGTGGTCCCGCGCAACGACTCGTCTGCGCTTCACGACGCCCTTCGGAACGCCATGGAGGACAACGCGGCTGGCGGGTTAGCGGAACGTGGCCAGACCGCTCGGGCATTCGTGCGGCGGCGATTCGACTCAACAGGCGCCTCGGCCCAACTGGCGGACGTGATTGAGGCCGCTGTGGCTAGAGAACTCGTGCCGTCATGACCACAGCCGAGGATCGCGAGGCGCTCAACACTGTGACCGTCACTGTCGCCGTGGAGCATTGGACCTGGCCTGCTGCTGACGGGCGGGTCGAAGGGCGTGGCCAACTGAGTGCCTTGGTCGGACTCGCCGACGTCGCGGCTATAACCCTCGTGGCGAGGACTCTACGAAACGCCCCCGGCGGATACACCGTCCCACTGCTGGATCACCTGACGCGCTTCGTGCCGATGCCGTGGCCCTCTGGCCTGCGGGGCGCCGCGGTCGCCGGGTTGCGCGCAATCGGCACTGCGAGTCGCGCCGTGCGCGCGAGCGACGCCGTGGTGGTCTACGCGCCCGGTCTTGTGGGTTCACTCGTTGGGCTCCTCGCGCTCTTGTGGCGACGGAGGCTCGCAGTAGTTGTCGTCGGTGACCCGGCGGAGGCACTGGCGCCGGGCATGATCCGCCACCCGATGGCCCGCATCGCAGGCCGCGTGATCCCACAGGTGCAGCGGTCCTTGTGTCGACGCGCCGACGTCGTGCGGTACGTCACTCAGCGGGTGCTCCAGGAGCATTATCCGCCGAGCGCTCATTCGAGCGTCTTCGCCTTCTCCGACGTGCGACTCGACGACGTCGCAGCACCTCGCAATTATCCGGCGAAAAGCGGCGTTACCGTCGTGACGGTAACTAGCCTGGACCAGCCCTACAAGGGCCTCAGTGACCTTCTTCAGGCGAGCCGAATGTGCGCGGAAAGTGGTCACCCGGTGCAGCTTGTCGTCGTGGGCGATGGGCGCCTCAAGGAGGAACTCATGGCGCAGGCTGAGGAGTTGTTGCCGGACGGAAGTTGGCGGTTCGTCGGACACCGGAGCCCACGCCAGGTCCGAGATATCCTCAACGCCGCCGATCTCTTCGTGCTGCCCTCGTGGACCGAAGGGATGCCCCGAGCTTTGCTCGAGGCGATGGCGTCCGGCCTGCCTGTGGTAGCCACCCGCGTCGGCGGAATACATGAGGTTCTGCCCCCAAGCCAAACCAGCCCTCCTCACCGCCCGGCAGATCTGGCGAGGATCATGCTGCGTCTCATGTCGGACCCCGCCGAGTGGGATGCAGCAGCACGACTGTCCACGGCCGCGGCCAGCGACTTCCGGATTGAGGCCCTGGAGGAGCGGCAGAGCGCATTCGTCCGAGACCTAGTCCGGACCGCTGGAGCCGATACGTTGCGTGGTCATGTCTGAATCGAGTCGACCGTCCCAGACAGTCGTGCACATATTCGGTGCCATGGATACCGGCGGAGCGGAGATCCGGACCATCGAGTTGATGACCGCGCTGACAGCAGGCGGGGTTACCGCTAACTACGTCACTCTCTCGGGGCGACGAGGGCACCTGGCCGACGAGATCGAGGCGAGCGGTAGTGGCGTTTCTCCCTTGCCGCTGTCGGCAGGCTTTCCCCTTCGCTTTCTAAGTCTTCTTCGTCGGTTGCGGGTTGACGTGGTCGACTCGCATGTCGCCACGTTCTCCGGCGCGATCCTCGCCATCGCCTGGCTGGCCCGGGTACCGGTCCGGATCGCCCACTTCCATAGCGACGGGGACGATCATGGATACTCGGTCCGTCGACGAGTCCAGCGAGCGGTCATGCGCTACTTGGTATCGGCGTTCGCGACGGATATCGTCGGCGTGAGCCCCGGCACGCTGGAGCTAGGTTACTCGCGCTCGTGGTCCGCTGATCCCCGGTGCCAGATCATCCCCAACGGCGTCGGTATCGCTCGCCTTCAACGCGACTCCGACCTCATCATCCGTGATCTCCTCGACGTGGGTCCCGACGCAGTCCTTTGCTTGTACCTCGGACGTGCCTCTCCGGAGAAGAACCGCCAAGCTATCCCGGCGATCATCGCCGAACTAAGGCGGATGGGGATCGACGCCCACGCCGTTCTGATCGGTCCCCGAGAAGCCTCAGACGACGCGCTCGTGCTCCACCAAGCACGGGAGCACGGAGTGGAGGGGTTAGTTCATCTGCTCGGGCCGGACCCCCACATCGGCGGCCTGCTGCGCCAAGTCGACGTTCTGCTCTTGCCGTCTCACCGCGAGGGGCTGCCCGGAGTTGTCATCGAGGCAGCAGCCCTCGGGGTGCCGGTGGTAGCGACGGCGCTACCTGGGGTCGAGTTCATCGCCAGTCGGCTGTCTTCGATCCTCACGGTGCCGTTGACCGCGATACCAGGCGAGTGGGCGGAGGTAGTCAGGTCCGCCATCAGTTCCGGCCACCATGATCGTGAGCCGACACGCGTGCTGCAACGATTCGAGCAGTCTGAGTTCAGCCTCGCGAGGTCCGTCGAGGCACACGCCAAACTATATGCAGGACTTGACGGATGATCCCCGATTCCACACTTAGGGCCCGTGCCCTGGCTGCAACCGCGATCAGCGGCCTCGGTCTAGTGACCCTCCTGCTGCTGGGTGGACAGTTGGCACTCCATCTGCGGATCGCCTCAGCGGCGGCTGTGCTCATCGCGATTATGGGTCTGGCGGCCTGTCTTACCCTCTCACCGGAGCGGCCCTACCGTCTCGGCACCTTGTACCTGCTGCTCTTCGCTCTCTTCCACATCGGCATCCTCGTCTCCGCGGCGCTGGGTATCCCCCCACCACTGCTGAGCATCACCGATGCGCGATGGGTCTATAGCGCGGCCTACCCGTGGGCAGCTGTCGCCGTTTCAACCTCAATGCTGTGCTTTCTTGCCGGCTACTTCGGAATCACTGCTAGCCGCTCAACCAAGCGAGAACGTCCCAATGACGTGTCGGAGACACCGACCGCTCCCATTCACGAGTCTATTGCCGTGGGCATTGTCGGGCTTATCGTGCTTGCGCTTGGGATTGTCTCATGGTTCGCCGTCGTTATCATGAATGGTCCAGGCCTTATGACCGGGAGCTACTCCCAGTTCTTGCGAGGGACTCAGGGAACGATCCTCCCTTTCGCGTACCTCGCAATCGGTCTTGGCGTGTCCTTGGCGGCAGCAGGCAGCAATGCGGCAATGACTCGAGTATCGCTCGCCACTTTCGCCGTGTTTGCACTGCCAGCATTCCTGCTTGGCCTGCGCGGCGAGGTCATCATTCCCATAGCGGTATGGCTTGTTGTCGCAGCCCGTCGGCGAGTCATCAAGTTCCACTTCTCGAGCATCATCGTCCTGATAGCTGCTCTGGCCGTGGGCGCTGCCGTCTTCCAAATGCGGACCGTCGGGGTAGGTGCCGTGCGGTGGGAGACGGTGGCCATCAGCCCGGCAGATGGTCTCGCTGAGTTGGGGTACAGCATCCGTCCGCTGGTGATGACGTACCAGTGGCACGACCTGTCACACGAGCCGCATGTCGGCCTAGGAACCTACATAGCGCCTCTCGAGCGCCTAGTTGAAGGGCGCCTACTCGGTAGGCCGACAATCTCAGTCGCCGAGGACGAGCGCGTCTTCAGCACGGTGGTGGCCACGCGGGTCGGCCCGATCGGCGGCTCACCCGCCGCTGAGGCATACCGTGCTGGCGGACTCACTGGCATGGTGGCGGTGATGCTCCTCCTCGGGGTCATCACCGGACTGTTCGACGTGGTCCGACGCAGTGCCATGCGAAATGCCCTTGTTGGCTGTGCAGGATTCATCCTACTTCTGTGGGTCCGCAATGACTTCTCACCGGTGCCGTTACAAATCGTGTGCGCGCTGCTAGTCCTTGGCATCGCTTGGCTGATGGACAAGCTCCTCTCAGCGCGAGACACAGTCCGTCCTCAGCCTGTAAGGGCCATGAGGTGAGCGGGCCGTTTGAGATCGACCAAGCCGCACGCCGCACGGTAGCGGCGACTGTGCTTAACGCGGTAGCGATGGGACTGGTCGCGGTGCTGACCGCACGAGTCCTCGGTCCAACGGGCCAGG
>JAWWOY010000693.1:0-6411 GCA_033851195.1 Kribbellaceae bacterium
CTCATCGTCGGCACTCCGGGTCACCGCGGTCCGGCAGCGTCCGACCTGTGGATCACCCAAGGGCCAGTCAGTCCGCCAGATTACGATTCTGTGGCGCCGATAACGCGTCGACGTACAAGAGCCTGCGGAGAAGAACACCTAGATGACCGCTCACTTCAACCGACCCCCCGGATGGCCCGCCGAACCGCCAGGTTGGGTCCCCTCGCCTGGCTGGAGGCCCGACCCAGCTTGGCCTGCACCACCCGCGGGATGGGAACTTTGGATCGATGAGCATGGACGGCCGCCAGCGCCGCAGTCAGCCCCGGTGAATCATCAACCGGCGCAGGACAAGCGTGTAGGTGAGGCGCTGATCGCTGCCTACACGTCGATACGACCGCCGCGCGCGGGCATCTCAGGCCGTGCCCGGGCACTCCTGGTCGGCGGTCTGGTCCTGGTGGCGGTCGTTGGCATTGCCGCGGCGGTGAACGCCGGAGCCCGCACCTCGGCTAGCTTCACGGTGGAGACCCATGACATTTTCAAGAATTGGTCACGCAGCGCATACGGTGTGGACACCTCTGGCTGGTCCTATGACACCAACGCGTGCGACATGGTGGCAGAGTCGTTGCATGCGTCCATGAAAGACAAGACCTTGGACCTCGACCGCGCCCAAGTGCTCGACGCGTTGAGCGCATCGGGGGGCTGGGGCTACTCGCTCAGGAATAATCTGAACTACTACGGGCATCAGGCCGCCGTCGAGGAAATTGTGCAGACCGGGACATACTGCGCCGACTACATCGCAAAGCGGTACTGAATGCTCGGCACGTCCGATGAGGCATCGGAACCGCGGTGGTCTCCCGACACTCGGCAAGCGCAGCCGAAAGGCTGGGGTCAAGCTTGACCACCCCTCTCCCTGAGATCGCCTGGGAGAGGGGTGCCGCTTGGTCGCTGCTCATCGGCAGCATCATTCGTACGTATTCAAGCCAGGCCCCGCAAAGCCCGGAAGCGCCGCCACCGGACGGGCGGTGGCCACCCTTGCTCGGCTTCGCACCACGTCGTGTCGGGCTACCGCCTTTTGGCCAGGCGCCCACCAAAGCGTGCCGCCCGTAGACAGCGAGACTCGTCATCAACGAACCGACACGGTACAGGGTATCGACGGGCCGGCTGTCCAGCCGGTGACTCACGCGGCGTGCCGACCGAATCTCATCCAGTGTGGCGAGCAACTGTTGGGCCACCCGTCGGAGCCCGGAAGGCATGTCGGCCGCCTGAGCCGGCTAGATCTGATCCGCGTAACTGCGGCAGCCAGCCTCTGCAATATGGAGCCTTCAACGGCCTGCTCGACCGACTTTCCGGCGGCCTCGAGTACCGCGGAGATGTCTCGATCGGCACCTGTGGCCGATCCCCGGATCAAGGCCCGTACGTGCTGGCTGGACTGCTCGAAGCGCTGCTTGAACCCCAGGCTCGACGCGCCCTGACGGGACTGGTCGGCCAGGCCGTGGAGCTGCATTTTCATCTGTTCGACTTGGGACATATCTGCCTCACTTCTCGGAGCGGTATGTGGAGTCCAGGCACCGTCCCTCGCCAGGCGCACACGACGAGGGACGGCGGTGGATCAGGCCTGCGCCGTCTCTCATCGGGACTGCACTCCCGGTCAACGAGGCGGCGTGGCCACTCCCGAAGGAGTCCACCTCGGGAAGTTTTGGAGCGACTGGCGCAGAGCAGTCTCGTCCCCTGTTCCGCGCCAGCCGGCATATTGGGTCCCTGTCCGAGCAGGGAGGAGCCAGGGGACTCGGGGAAGGCTCGGACAGGGACGCTTTGGTGACGGAACTGGTGGCCAGTGCGGGCGATCCTCGCACTGGAGACGCTGGGACGACTCCCACCAGTTCCGCCAGATCATGGGGAGGGGGTGGCGATGACGACCCGTGCGCCCGTCGCCCGCTCGAAGGTGTCCTTGACGTCGTGCGTCACGGCGAGCGCCGCGAAGTGCAGACGACTAGGAATGACCACCGTGGTCACCTCGTACCGGTTGACTGCGGCGATCAGGGCTACAAACGCTCCCGGCGTCGTCTCGGCCTCTTCTGTGTAGATCGTCCCCATCGCGAAGCCCTCGACTCGGGCGAACTGCTCCAGCTGGTCTTTGATGTCGGCCAGTTCGCCGTCAGTCATGAGCAGGTGCTTGAGGACGTAGCCGAGAAGTAGGGGGCGCGTGTAGTCGACTTCGCTCAATGCTCCTCGTCTCGCCACTGCCGGAACTTGGCGTTCAACCGCTCCCAGAGCACCGCCCACCATGGCCGACGACGCTGTCCCTTCACGAGAGGTCAGCATCTGGCACCACCGATACCGCGGGCTCGTTAGTGACGCGCAGCGACTTGAAGCGACAGCGCATGCCCGCCTCAAACTGAACTGCAGCGTCAGGATCAGCGGTGTAGTCCGCGATCTTGTGTTCGCCGAACCAGACGCAGACGCGGCGATCGGTTGGGAGTGGAGCTTCCGCGAGCGTGGTCATCGGCCTCGCACATCCTTTGCGATGTCTCGAACCATGAGGACCGTGAGCACGGCGGTGCCGATGATTAGTGCCCACATGCTAGGGATCACTGCGACCCACCTCGTTCCGTTTGTCGTGCCCGAAGCGTTGATGAGCCATTACCGTATGGAGTCATTCGTTATCGCCGCGCCCGTTCAACGCATGGCTTTTATGCGCGGCGCGCATACTCTTCGTACTCGCCCGATACGCTGAGGGTGAGGTACCTCGGTACGGGGATGAGGAGACCGAAATGGCCACCACGCTGGCCTCACGACGATGCTCAAGCTGTGGCGCCGTCCTGGCACGCGACAACGCAGAGTCACTGTGTTCGCCTTGTCGTCGCGGTCGGCAGGCCGCTGCCCCTCAGCCGCCCGAGATGCCTGCCGACTTCTGGCAGTCGGCTGAGATCCACGAGGCGGTTGCAAGCCGGGATATGGGCGCGGTGCTATATGCCTACCGGTCGCACCAGGTACACGGACGCCGACCGCTGCCGCAGGCGGTGGTGAGTAGCTGGTTGGGCATCACGCAGAGTCAGTTGAGTCGCTTGGAGTCTGGCCGGAATCGGGTCCGTGAGTTCGACAAGCTGGTGCACTATGCGCGCATCCTCGGCATCCCGACAGACCTTCTGTGGTTCGAGATCCCGACCGAGAAGTCGGAACGAACGGCGCAGCCAAGTTCCGGTCCATCGCTGCCGCCCGGACTGCAGCTACCGGCGCACCTTGTGTCGGCTGCACCAAGCGTTGCGGACTCCTTGCTACTGACGCTGCAGCAGTACGCCGCTACGGATAATCTGGCTGGCTCCCGCTCGCTGATTCCAGTCGTGCCACACCAGATTCAGTTCATCGAGCAATTGGTCGATGGGAGCCGCGGCAAGGGGCATATGCAGCTCCTCTATGTGGCAGCCCGCTTCGCTGAGTTCGCCGGCTGGGTCAACCAAGACGCTGGCGACCTCCGGCAGGCGATGCGCTGGTCGAACGCTGCCCTCGACTACGCCCAGGAAGCCGAAGACTCACACCTGACGTCGTATATCCAGATGCGCAAGAGCAGCATCGCCAGCGACGCCAATAAACCAAAGCTGGCGCTTGGGTTCGCCAAGGCCGCGCTCCAGATCGGGCCGGCGCTCTCACCACAAGTGCGAGCCGTCGCGTACCGACAGGCAGCCCAGGCATACGCCATCACTGGTGATGCCACAGGCTGCGCTCGCGCACTGCAACAGGCGTACGAATTGGCGGCTCGGCCACCGGACGACAACGACATCGCTCGATACTGCACGCCGAGCTACATCGAGATGGAAGCCGCCAACTGCTGGGTCGAGCTGGAACGGCCCAAACATGCGATCAAAACGCTGCACCAAGGTCTCAGTGTGTGGCAGCCAGAGTTCCGCCGTGACCTTGGTCTCTGCCTGTCTCGCCTTGCCGTCGCCTACGCTGTCAGTGAGGAGCCTGACAACGCTGTCGCGGTTGCTCAGCAATCGCTGTCCATTGCTGCCAATACCCAGTCCCGGCGGATCGCTGGGCAGCTCGCCCGCGTTCCCGGCTTGCTGACTACGATCGGTGCCGACGATCAGGCCAAACAGCTCCAGCGACAGCTCGCCACGCTGAGGTAAGCACCGCCGATTGAGCGCACGACAGAGGAGACCGTCCGTGTATCTACTGACCACCGCCACCTCGACGGACGAGGCTTCTCGCAAGGCGACGATCGCGGTCTTACCTGTTGGCAGCTTCGAGCAGCACGGCGATCATTTGCCGTTGATCACTGACACAATCGTCGCCAGCCTGATCGCTCAAGGCGTCGCGGACACATACAACCTGCGGCTACTTCCTCCGATCACGATTTCGTGCTCACACGAACATGAAGCATTTGCGGGGACCGTCAGCATCAGCGCGGCGACACTCATGACGGTCATCGATGACATCAGGACCTCGCTGGCTCGAGGTGGTGTTGAGCGCCTGGTCCTCATCAACGGCCATGGCGGTAACCACGTCCTGGCGAACGTTGCGCAGCAGGCTAATGTCTCCGGCCCGCGGGTCCTGCTTTACCCGGAGAAGGACGACTGGGTCGCCGCCCGGGATCAGGCGGGCTTAGAGAGCACCTTTGGCGGCGACATGCACGGCGGCGAGATTGAGACGTCGATCCTGTTGCACGCCCACCCGGATCTAGTCCGCGACTCGTTCCGAACCGCCGACCACCAGGCCGCCGATCGTCCAGATCTGCTCGTCACTGGACTTCGCGGCTACACCGACACCGGGATCATCGGCAGCCCATCACTGGCGACGGCCGCGAAGGGTCGGGCTGTTCTCGACAGCCTGACCGCCTCCTTCGCCGATCATCTGAAGGTCCTCGATCACTGATCGGTCGCGTCCTCCAGGAGGTGCGCGTTGATCGCACGGACGACGGGCGCGAGGTCTGCAAACTCGATGACCTCGCAGCCGGCCGCATGCAGGAGCTCAGCACCCTCACAGTCGACGAAGATGTCCGGCTCACGCCAGGCGAGCACGACGCGTGGAATCCCCGCGGACAAGATGAGCTGTGCACAGGTCAGCGGGTGCGACGAGCGCCTGCTGCACGGTTCCAAGCTGCTGTAGATCGTGCTCGACGCAAGCCGCGGATCGCCCGCAGCCTTGGCGAGGGCAGTCTCCTCTGCATGATCGTGTGGATCGCCCTCGCGTGAGTAGCCGGTGGCAATGATCTCGTCATTAGCCGAGACGATCACCGCTCCCACCGAGAAGGCGGTTGGCGACGGCGGACACTGCTTCGACAACTCGATCGCCTGTTCAAGCCAGCGTCGATCGCGCGCGGCCGGCCGATCAGGCATCGGTCGGCTCCTTGAGCAGGTAGCGCAAAAATGCGATGTCGCCGATCTGCTGAACGTCGGCCAGGTTCATCCGATTACGGAAGTCCTGGGGGAAGTCTCCGGCCACCACCAGGCGCGGGGCGTCGGGGTCGCCGACGAAGAACGGTGCGACCGCTAGGTGGATCTCGTCGACCAGCTCGGCGGTCAGGAACTGGGTATGGACGTGGCCACCACCCTCGACCATGAGGCGATGGACGCCGCGGTTCGACAGATCGGCGAGTACCGATCGCAGGTCGAGCGGGTTTCCGGCGCCGACGACCATTGCGACCTCTCCGAGCCGTTCTGTCGCAGTCGGGACAGCATCTGACGGTACGTAGACCAGCTTTTCGACATCCTCCGTCGTGAAGAACTTCGACTCGGGATCGAGGTCGCCTTTGCTGCTGATCGTGACCTTGAGCGGCAGCTCCGGCAACCCAGCCGCCAGCCGGCGGTCACGGCGCTCTTGGGAACGAATCCGCAGCTTCGGGTTGTCCCGCCGGACTGTGCTAGCGCCGATCAGGACAGCGTCGACGCCTGCGCGGACCTCGTCTACCCGGTCGAAGTCAGCCTCGTTCGACAGGTAGAGGCGCTCAGGGTTGTTGTCGTCGATGTAGCCGTCGATCGAGGCGGCAACTGATAGCACGACGTAGGGGCGGTCAGTCACAGACGTCTCCGGAGCGTCGGGGCTGAATCGGTGCAGAGGTGGAGTCGCATGGCCTGAATACTGCCCGACTATTGGGCGGCCGCTGCGGGTCGACCCGCGCCAGCAACCCGCCTGGTCGAGATCGTCCCATCACTTGACGGTCCGCAGCCACAGGTCGGCGTACAGGCGCCCGTCCACGGCGGTGGCAACCTGTACGACGGTGGGCGCCGCGCCGTGCGGGTCGCTCGTTAGGTCGCCCGACCAGTCCCGGGTGTCGACAATCGTGCGGCCCCGGGACCAACTGCCGGACAGCTCGATCCGCAACGGGAACGCCTTGTTGGTCAGCCCGTCCGGCTCGATCACGGCACATACCGCACCGCCGTCACCGATGGTGGCTGCCTCGGCGCCGTACAGCTTGCATCGGTTCTCGATCAG
>JAWWOY010000710.1:0-5923 GCA_033851195.1 Kribbellaceae bacterium
TCGCCTCCACGATGATCGGTGCGGGATCCAACAGGTTCTCCCTGGCCACCAGGCTGAGAACGCCGTGGAAGCAGGCTGCGAAGCCGGCGGCGAAGAGCTGTTCGGGATTCGGGCCGCTGGCATCTCCGCCCAGGTCCTCAGGCATCCGCAGATCCAGGTCAAGGGCCCCGTCGGCTGACCGGGCCTTGCCGGTGGCGCGGCCGTGACCTGAGCTCCCGCCGCTCACCGGGAGCACAACCCACGGGCCTAGGCCGGCCGATCGGTACTGCGGCTGTCACGGCTAGAATCGCCTTCCGACGTCGCCTCGTCTTACCTGGGATCACCCCTCACCGAGTTTGTCGAGCCAAGCAACGACGTCGGTCACTTTGTACCGCAGATGGCGCCCAACCCTCATGCCGTGGGACCGTAGTTCTTCGTCCGCCACTGGTACAGCGTGCGGACGGGTACGCCGAGGTAGGCAGAGACTTCTTCCACTCCCCATAGCGGTTCACGCACTTCGGGCTCGATCATTCGCCTCTCCCGACTCGTCGATCGCGAGCGTTTGCACTCCAACACATCGCCGACCTCAATCTGGAGCAGTTGCCGTCGGCGATTGGCGTTCCGGCGAGCCCCTGCGTGAGTGCTGCAACCGACGAATATGGTGCGCAGTCGGGTGATTGCACACCACGCTTACTTCACGACGCCCTCCAACTGTTGAGGCTCGCCATAGTCGATAAAACGCCCGCCGCTGGGCTCGAACCCGATCTCCCACTTCTGGTCCGGGCAACAGCGCGGCAGGTCCTTCGACGAATACGTCCAGCCTCGCACGACCACCACACGTGTCTTGATGCGCCAGACCTTCTCGATCAAGAAGTCGGCATTCACCGTGATGAGCTCCTGCGTCAGCCTCGGTCCGTTTCCCGTCGCGGCGAATGCGAGCAGTTCAGACGGAGCGCTTCCGGCCCCGGCGACGCACTCCACCTGCGCGACGGCGTCATTGACGCGGTCGCCGGTGTAGTCGAACTCCAGCATCGTGTCGATACGCACTGAGGCGCCGCCAGCGCAGCGGCCGCGTAACGCCCGTGCCACCGCGGCCCGCGTCACCGCGGGCACCGGCGGCGGGGGGTCGGGGCGCACGATCACCGTTGGGGTGGCGTCCGAGGCGGTCCGTGCGGGGGTGGGGCTCGGCGTTCCCTGTGCTGGAGATGAGACCGACGGGTTGACGGCAGGGGTTGTTGCGGAAACCGGTCGCGCTGCCGGCGTCGCTGGAGTGTGAGGTAACAGGTAGACGAACCCCGCGCCTGTGCCTCCGACAACGGCCGCAGCTAAGGCACTGGCGGCGAGCACACGCGCGCGCCGGCGCCTGGCGCTTGAGTTCCCACGACCGTCGCCGTCTCGTAGCTCCGCGGTCGCAGCGATCGTAACGATTTCGGTCGCCGCATCGGTGGAGCTGCCGACACTGGCGACCGACGGCCCAAGGGAGTCACCCGTTTTGTCGAGCACCTCTCGGCAGGTGGGGCGTCGATCGGGATCCTTCGCCATACAGGCGTCTATTAGTGGTCGCAAACCGGTGGGAACACCCGTGACGTCCGGCGGTTCATGTAGCACACGGTAGAGGACAGCGTCTGTGTGCCCAGTTCCGAATGGCGCGCGACCTGTGGCAGCGAATGCGAGCACGGCGCCGAGGGCAAACACATCAGTCTGCCACCCGACGACGTGTCCTCTAACCTGTTCCGGAGACATGAACCCTGGTGAACCGACACGAACACCGATCGACGTCAGCACGGTGTCCTCCGCGGCGTGCGAAATTCCAAAGTCGATGACTTTGGGTCCGTCCTGCGTCAAGATAATGTTGGACGGCTTAAGATCTCTGTGGACGAGTCCCGCCTCATGAATCACCTGGAGTGCCTCGGCCAGGGCAGCTGCAAGTGACCGCAACTCGTCCGATGAGAGCGAGCGCTGATTAACAGCCTCGGCCAGGGTCGGGCCTTGAAGATAAACTGTCGCAAGCCAGGGCATGTCCGCCTCAGCGTCGGCATCGACGACCCCGGCCGTGACGTGACTTTGGACGCGTGACACCGCCGCCAGTTCACGGCGGAACCGAACCCGGAACTGAGGGTCGTCCGCCAGTTCAGGCCGTATGACCTTGATGGCCACCATGCGCCCGCCGCGCGAAGAACACAGATACACCCGACCCATGCCACCCGCCCCGAGGCGGCGAAGCACACGATAGCCTCCGATGAATTGAGGGTCTACGTCATGGAGAGTCGCCATGCCCGGCCTTCCTAAGCGAGCAGACAGTCAAGGTACGAATCGTCCACAAGTCTTGACAATCGTTACTTCAGCCGTGGGCTCGAGATCCACAGTTAATAGACCCGCTCGGTTCGGGAACCCGTGATACGACATGATCCGCGGCCCCCGATGTAACCCTCGCCACAAAATTGGGTAGTGCCTCTGACGACCGAGCCAGAAATTGGAGAAACCAGCGTCACGGTCGGTCCCGTAGCCGCTGCGGCTGGAAGTGGCACCGCGCCTGCTAGTCCGGTTGTGGCCACAGCGCCAAGGAGGAGCAAGGACCACTGACGTGATCTGGTGGCAGTCTTCAACATCAAGCGTTCCTTCAAATCGAGCCGAAGAGAGAATCGGTGGCGTTGGGTCAGCGCGGCCGGGTCGATGCCGCGCCCTGGCGGCAGCGCGTCGACCAGCGTCGCTTGCCAGTGTGATGGCACCACCGCGTCCCATATCGCGAGGATGGAGTGGGATGTTACGCACCTCTTACCGCCGGGTTGGAACTGCAGATCCACCTGTACCGGGCGCCCGTGGCTGGCCGGCCCATTCGCGACAGCCGGGATGACTGCCTCCGAGCGCTGATCCAGCGTTGCTGGAGCTCGACGTCGACCGGCTAGTGCTCGAATCGTGCAAGACCATCGCGACGTCCAAGTGATCCACATCACAGGTGCCGTCATCCTGCCGCTGGCTGTAAACATCACCCCATCGATGCGCGGGACACCTGCTCGGCGCCTGGACGGCAGCGCACAGCATCCAGCTCTTCGACCACGGCGCCACGTTGGTCGCCACAAAGGCCGCGCCGCTGAACCGGCGCGACCCGATCCCCCACGCTCGGGATCGACGCGAACTTGACGCCACAGCAATCGGCTTGTGGAAAGCTGAATAGGACCGCCTAGCCCAGCATTGGCAAAGCTACCTTGGCCTCATCCCCCACCTAAACGATCCGACCGCCATGACCTGGCACACCACGTACAAGAACGAAGCCATCAAGACGACGCAGGGCCTATGGACGTGGCGCTCGTGCTCTGTCGCGATTGAGAAGAATCGCAGGGTGTCGGCGAAGCCGGCGCCCTGGCGCACCGCACTGGCAGCTGGCCTCGGTGGTGGGAGTCTGAGGCTTTGCCTCACATCAGCCACACCATCCGCACTGTTCAGGGCGAGGGACACCCACGCTCCCTCGCGAAGCGCGAACCGATCTAGCAGGTGCGGAGCTGCAAAGGAGGGCCTGGCTCGATTGGCCCATCGCCGAATCGGCTTTCGTCCGCTGCGTTACCTCAGCACCCAGCACGTGGCGGCACAGCTCACCCCTCAGCCGCAGCCCGTGGTATCAAACATGGTGCGAAATGGAACTGATTCACATTTAGCGGAGTGGTCGGTGACCGCCTCCAGGGCGACTCCCGGAGGCTAAAGAGGCCAGTGTCGACGGCATCACGACCCCTTTTTATCCGCATGTCGCGGGCGGACTGCGTGTGTATAGCAAGTAAGCGGCAAAGGCTTGATAGTGGTCGGCGATCGGATCTGCCGAGCGGGCGGCGAAGGCTGTTAAGCGCCAACCACGCGACAACCCCCGGATTTGAGCGGTGACCTGGCAACCCTGCCAGCCACTAACTACGCGGCATTGAGTCAAGTAGGGGTGGCCGAGTCGCTCCTTGACATGCTCCAGCAGCACTTCTGGCGGCTGAAGTGGGTCATGCATAGAGCATCATGGCTCCTTTTAGCTAGTCCACTTGCGCTGGGATACAGGCGCAAGTACCCACTGATGAGCGAGACCGAGGTCGCCCGCGTCCAGGCAGCCTCCTCACTGCCTCATCGCCGACCCCGCCCCGGCTGGAGCCCTCGGCCGCGAGACCCCCGACTCCCCTGCGCGCTTGATGGCCGAGGGCTCCCACCAGCCGGTGGGCGTGCTGACTCCTGCGCGCGTCCGCCCGCCGTTCCAAACCCGATGAGACAGCCCTTCACCCAACAAGCTCTGCGGCTGTTGCATCGGTCGTGACAGGACTGTCCGTTGGCACAGGCCGAAGTCGTGAACGAGATGCACGACCACTAAAGCGATCGGCACAACGAAGTGGATCGGCTGACGTCGGCCCTGAAGGGGAACTCGCGCTGGTGCCCCTACCTGTCCATCGCCGAGAACATCGTCCTAGGCAAGGAGCGCGCCAACAGGTCGCCATCAGCTGGGCCAACCCGGCCAGCTTCCTGCTGCTGCTCATCGGACTGCTCATCGCCGTCCTCGTCGCCGTTCTCGTCGCGCAGTGGATCATCGGGTTGGGGTGCTTGTCGTCGCGGTCGGCATCGCCCGATCGCCATGGCTTTGCACGGCACACCGGAGACCGAAGGCGCGGCGAAGCTGCGGTGCGCACCATCCTCGGCACGGTCAGCACCGTGGTCATGCAGGCCGTCGGGCTGTCCACCACGCCGACGATCTTGCTCAATCCCAACAACTCCAACCTGCCTTTGCTCGGGAAGCCTGGCGATCCGCGCCGCGTTGCATGTCGGTGCCTGCCTGGTAACTGCTTCAGTGGACTGAGGTGCGGAAGATCGGCCAGCCGATCTCGGTACGCCACGCGGTGGTGTCGTGGGTGTCGCGCGGTCCGACGAGGTAGGTCTCACGCACCGGTCCGGAGATGGCGAGGGCCTGGTCGGTGACGTAGCTACCTAGCCGGCCGTAGGTGATGTCGATGTCGTCGTGCGGGCCATGGTGCACGGTGACCGCCAGCTCAGCTCTTGGGATGGTGAACGGCTGCACCCTGCCTATTGCGGGCGGAGCGTTTGTCGGCAGATAGACCACCGCGTCACCGTGGTCGTCGGTGAACAGCTCGTTGTCATATAGGCCGCCAGGTGGGCCGGTCGGCCTCTGCTTCGCTGAGGCCAGTACGGAGTCGAGTTCGGACATCGCATCGCTGTACCAGGCGAGAACGTCGCCGTGGTCGATCGTTCCGCGGATCGCGGCCACAAGTCATAGCCGGCGCCGCGCGGAGTTCGACTTCAATCTCCTCGGTCGCCGGCTGGAGTAGACGTCGCAGGGAGGTGACGGCAGCCCCCGTGCGCGCCAATTCACGCTCCAGACGGCCAAGATGGCTGGCGATCAGAGCGTTGCGGGCCTCGGGATCGGTAGTGGCGAGCACCTCCCGGACCTGGCGTATCGGCATTTCCAGGTCTCGGAAGCGCCGGATCACCTGAGCCGTCGGTATCTGTGTCGTGGCGTAGTACCGATAGCCGCTGTGCGGGTCGACCTGGGCTGGCTCGAGCAGCCCCGCGTCGTGGTAGTGCCGCAGTGTCTTCACGCTGAGATGTGTGATTTGAGAGAACTCGCCGATGCTCAAGTCGCCGCGCATGAATCAACTGTGAACCCTCCCTCAGCAGGAGGGTCCATCGGTGTGATCTGCGAGACCGAGCTGCTTCAGAGGCCTTGACTCTCCCCGTGCCGGAGCCTCGACGGTGGAGTCACCACCAACGAGGAGGACACCATGGAGATCACCGTTCCGGCGTCGGTCCGGACCTACATCACTGCCGGCAATGCATTCGACGCAGATGCCGTGATGGCGGCGTTCGCCGACGATGCCGTGGTGAACGACACGCGCAGGGAGTTCTCCGGAATCGACGCGATCCGAGCCTGGCTTGACCGCGAGATCATCGGCGACAAGGTGACGATGAA
>JAWWOY010000715.1:0-4615 GCA_033851195.1 Kribbellaceae bacterium
ACTTGTTCATCTTGGCCGTCGGGTTCGCCAGGTCCTTGATCCGCATCGCCAGCGCCGCCTTCTCCAGTTGCGGTACCACGAAGGTCTCGCCGTACTCGCGGTTGAAGCGGATGGCGATGTCCCGCGCGAGTTCGACATGCTGATCCTGGTCGCCGCCGACGGGAACCCGGTCGGTCCCGTAGAGCAGGATGTCCGCCGCCATCAGGCAGGGATACGTGAACAGCGAAGCCCGGGTCATAGGTCTCCCGTGGCCCTTTTCCTTGTACTGGATCATCCGCGACAGCTCACCGACGTACGACGTGCACTCGAGAAGATAGGCGAGCTGGGCGTGCGCGGGCACGGTCGACTGGATGAAGACGGTGCCCGGCGGCAGCCCGGCGGCGAGCATCAGGGTGGCGGTTTCACGCGTGAGTGCGGCCAGTCGGCGCGGATCGTGCTTCGTGGTCATCGCATGCAGGTTCGCGACGAAGTAGAAGCCGTCGGGCGCGGTGAACCGGCGCAGAGCGCCGAGGTGGTTGCCCAGTGTCAGGCGGCCGGACGGGGTGATGCCGGAGAGCGAGATCATGGTGGTTCTTCCTTCGTGGTAGGCCCCGCTCGAGTCCGGTCCACGAAAAAGGCCGCCTCGGCGAGGCGGCCTTTGGATGCGTGTGAACGCTGGAGGGTCCGCCGTCAGGCGGCCCACCACTGCTGCAAAGTCAGATGACGTCGGTTGTTCACGAGATCAGAATGCCGCATGACTGAGGTGTTCCGCAACGACGGCCGCCCGCTATGCCTATTGCCCTCGAACGAGATCGCTGATCAGCGGCTGGAGCAGCGCGGTGACCTCTTCGGGGGAGGCATCGCGCAGCCCGTCGAGTTGGAGCAGATGCCGGCCGATCACCACGCCGACGGTGAGAGCGCCGATCAACCCGGCCCGCAGCACAGCGTCCTCGCCCGGCATCAGCGCGGCCACCTGTTGCTGCTGCCCACTCATCGCCGTACGGACCTCGAGGCCTGCCTCAGCATGGGTGAACATCGACCGGAGCGCAGCGAGTGCGGCTGCAGGTTCGGTTGCCAACTTCTCACCCAGAGCGGTCGCCAGCAGTTCGGCGATCTGCTCGGGGCTACCGGTGATCGGCCCGTCGGCGGGGATCGTCGCCGCCTGGGCGAACAGCTTCTCCTTCGAGCCGAAGTAGCGCATCACCAGTCCGGGATCACTGCCGGCATCAGCCGCGATGGAGCGAATGGTGGTCCGGTCATACCCGTTCTCGGCGAACAGCCGCCGGGCGGCGGTGAGGATGCGGGTCTCGGTCCGCTGCCTTTGTTCGGCACGCGAGGTCAGAGGGCGCGTCATCCGTTCAGCCTACGTGTGTTGACTCAGTTGACCCGGTAGCTCTACCCTCGTTTCAGTCAACATGTGTAGACCGAAATGAGGAGTCAGTCATGCTGCAGATGATCGTGCTGAGCTTTCTTGCCGGGCTGGTGGGAGCCAACGGCATCCCGCACTTCGTCCGCGGGATCACCGCGCAGGAGTACCCGAACGTGACCGGGAACTCCGCGGTCCGGAACGTGGTCGGTGGGTGGGGCGCGCTGGTGATCTCCGCCCTGCTGGCGTTCTGGTCGCACGGGGATCGGCATGCGCCGGCAGCCTTCACCGCGGCCGCTGTGGGAGTCCTTGCGATGGCCGTCTTCCATGCCCGCGGAGGTGCCTTCCGCCTCAACACCCGGTTCGGCCGGCCCAACCCGCTGCCGCAGGAGCGATGAAACCAGCGGCCACCGCGAAGTATGGTCTGGGCATGAGTGGTGAGGCGATGCTGGTCTTCGATGACGGCTTGACGGCGTACGACTTCGGTCACGGCCATCCGATGAGTCCGATCCGGGTGGATCTGACCGTGCGGCTGGCCCGGGCCCTCGGCGTACTGGATCTGCTGAAGGTGGTGCCCGCGCCGATAGCCGATGATGCGCTGATCGGGACCGTGCACACGCCGGACTACATCGCCGCGGTGAAACGCGCGGGGGAGAACCCCGACGTGCCGGACCTGGAGCACGGGCTCGGCACCGGCGACACCTACTGCTTCCCGCGGATGCATGAGGCCACCGCGCGCGTGGTCGGCGCCTCCGTCGAAGCCGCCCGGGCCGTCTGGGAGGGCGACGTACTGCATGCCGCGAACATCGCCGGCGGCCTGCACCATGCGATGCCCGCCATGGCCAGTGGGTTCTGCGTCTACAACGATCCGGCCGTGGCGATCCAGTGGCTGCTGGACCACGGTGCCGAACGCGTCGCCTATGTGGACGTCGACGTGCACCACGGCGACGGCGTACAGGCTGTTTTTTATCACGATCCGCGGGTGCTGACGGTCAGCCTGCACGAGTCGCCGACCACGCTCTTCCCGGGCACCGGGACCGCGGCGGAGACCGGTGGTCCGAATGCCGTGGGCTCGGCGGTCAACATTCCGTTGCCGCCCGGCACCGGGGACGCGGGCTGGTTGCGCGCCTTCCACGCGATCGTGCCGGACGTGGTCCGGGCGTTCCGGCCCTCGGTGCTGGTGACGCAGCACGGCTGCGATTCCCACGTCGAGGATCCGCTGGCCCACCTGACGAAGACCGTCGACGGACAGCGCGCGGCGTACCTGGCTCTGCATGACCTTGCTCACGAGGTCTGCGGTGGCAAATGGGTCGCGACCGGTGGGGGCGGCTACGCGATCATCGACGTGGTCCCGAGGGCCTGGACGCACCTGCTGGCGATCGTCGCCGGCCAGCCGATCGACCCGGCCACGCCTGTGCCGGAATCCTGGCGCGAGGAGGTCCGGACCCGGCTCGGACGGGTTGCGCCGTTGCGGATGACCGACGGCCGGGACGCGGCATACACGGACTGGTCGTCCGGCTACAACCCGGACACCTGGCTCGATCGATCGATCCAGGCGAGCCGGGACGCATCCTTCCCGCTGCTCGGACTCGATCCAACCTATTGAGTCACACGAGACACCCCCTTTCCCATTCGCACCAACAGCCACTAGGCTCGGTCCATGCAAGGGCGGAGGTGCCGGAGGGGAAGCCGGCGCACGACCCGTGCTGGAAGTGCGGTGCGCAATGGCATCAAAGAAGTCCGGTAACGAGCAGCCGCTCGCCGAGGTGAAGTTCCTGACCGTGGCAGAGGTCGCTACGGCCATGCGGGTGTCCAAGATGACGGTGTACCGGTTGGTGCACTCCGGAGAGCTGCCCGCGGTGCGGGTGGGTCGGTCGTTCCGGGTTTCCGAGGACGCCGTGCACGACTACCTCAAGAGCGCCTTCTTTCAAGCCGGATAACCACGAGAAGCGAGCGGCCGGATCCCTCGGGACCGGCCGCTCGCCATGTCAGCTCCGGGTTTCGGCCCGGCGGGCTCGGGCGGGCGGCCCGTCCGGCCGGCGAGTGGCGTCGGTCGCCTCGAACACGGCCCGCAACGCATCGGCCGGGCCGACTGGCAACTGGCCGCTGAGCTCGATCTGCCCATCGTGGTCCACATCAGCAGCGTCCGGTGGCGATGCATCCGCTCGAATTGCTCCGCGAGCACGGCCTGCTGCGTCCGAACATCCTTTATGTGCACGGGAACACGCTGCCCGACTCCGAACCGGTGTGACCACCGGGCTGGGTGTCGACGTGGTCACCACTGCGCCGGGGGACCTGTTCAACGCGATGCGCTCGATCCTTGCCCCTGGCCACAAACCTTCACGGCGGCGGAGATCCTTCAACTCGCCACCCTGGGAGGCGCACGGGCCTCGGGCTGGCCGACTCCTGTACACCGACCTCCCGGCTGCGCTCGACCAAGTTCGGCAGAGCGCTGCGTATCTAACGGCGCACACTAGTTGAGTTGGGCGCGGACGGGTTCGATGATCTCGTCCGCGGCCCAGCGCGCCAGGCCCGGGCCGAAGGGCTTGAACAGATTCAGTACGACGTGGGTGACGCCGGCGTCGACGAGTTCCAACACCGTACGCCGGGTGCGGCCGGGGTCGTCCGGGAATGCGTGGGTCTGCACCGAGCGGGTGATCTCCTGCGGGTCCCTGCCGATGGCTTGGCAGTGCTCGTCGAGGATGCGGCTGCGCTCCGCGATGTAGCCCACGTCGTTGTGCGGTGGGCCGGGGATGTTCCAGCTGTCTGCGTGTTCGGCAACCACCCGCAGTGTCTGCCGTCCCCAGCCGCCGAGCAGCAGCGGCGGGCCCGACTTCTGGACGGGCTTGGGTGCACAGCGGTTCTCAACCAGCTGGTAATACTTCCCGTCGAAGTCGACCACGTCCTCGGTCCACAGCCGCCGGAGAATGGTGCAGGCTTCATCCAGCCGCGCGACCCCCTCGGCCGGCGACACCAGCTCCAGCCCGTAGGCGGCATACTCGGCAAGGGCGGGGTTCTCCCCGGCGACCCCACCGGCGCCGGCGGGTTGATGCGTGCCGCCGACCCCGAGGCCGACCACCAGCCGGCCCTGCGAGATCACGTCCACGGTCGCAGCGATCTTGGCCAGTACGGCGGGCGGGCGAATCCGGTTGCTGGTCACGAGCAACCCCATCCGCAACCGCTCGGTCTGGGCCGCGAGGGCAGCCAGCAGGGTCCAGCCCTCGAAGATCGGACCGTCCTTCGGCCCGGCCAGCGGCAGCAGGTGGTCCC
>JAWWOY010000736.1:0-19822 GCA_033851195.1 Kribbellaceae bacterium
CGCCGATCCCGGCGATCACGACAGCCAGTGGCCCGGCCCAAGTCGCGCCCGCTCTGGGAGCTTCGCCGGGACGGGCCAGGAAGCGTTGCGTCAGTACGAAGACCAGCGCGCTTCCGGCCAGCACCAGTGGCAACCAGGCCAGCGAGTAGATCAAGCTGGTCAGGTCGATCCCAATGGCCCAGGAGGTCGCCGCAGTGACCTGGTGGAAGAAGGTGTGGTAGCTCATCTGCTCGCCCGCGACCCAGAGCGCCTTGATCGGTACGTCGTACTTGGCGCTGGCAGTGAGGGCCTGATGGAACGACATGTCCTGGTAGTTCACCAGCGGATCCGTGTACGCCGGGGTGAAGGTGGCCGGGCCCTTGCGGTAGATCACGAACATCACCAGCGCACAGGCGGCGGACAGCAGCCAGGCGGTCAACGGCGCGAGTGGCTGCTCGACCCGTCGCCAGACCGCGGCGCGCACGTCGCCATTGGCGACGGCGACCACCAGCACGATCGGCGCCCAGGCCCAGGACCAGCGTTGCAAACCCACGGCGGCACTGGCCAAGTAGACGATCAGTTGGGCCGAGGTCCCGACTGCGAAACCGGCGGCGCAGTCCTCCACCAGGTTGCGGCGGTACGCACCGATCAGCCGCCACAGCACGAAGCCTGGAAGGCCGATCCCCAGCAATACGAAGCCGGTGAAGCGGGCTACCTCGCTGATCGACGCATGCAGGGCCATCATCGCGAAGGCCGCCGTCAGCAGCGGCAATGCGGCGGCAGGTCCGGCTACCCCTCCGGCGCCTTCCCACAGCCCGCGCCGCCTTTTCCGTGCCTGCATACGGTCCCCCCAGTGCCGACGAGCTAGTGCCGACGAGCAGTAATTCAAGCGCTCAGTGTCACACCCCTGTCAGGGCAGTTCGTACACCAATGCGTCAGGTGACTTGAAGCGCAGCGTGGCCAGAGCGCCGAGGTTGTGCGAAACCGCGGTCTGGCCGGGATCCGCGTACAGCCAGCGGACGCCGTACTTCTGCTTCAGCAATCGGAGGTTGTCCCGGGTCGGAGAGGTGAACGCCCGGTCGTTGTCCTCGAGCAGATTCTGGTCCCAGAAGGGCAGGCCGTTGGCGCTCGCTCCGGTCCCGGCGACCAGATCGTTGATGGTGTTGGTGTAGCCCCAGCCTTCCACCAGCACGTGCCGCTCAGTCAGTGCGGCGATCCAGAAATGCCTGGCGTCGCAACCGAGCGTGTTCTTCGTCACGCAGTGTGCGTTCGTCGCGATCAGGTCACCCGGTGCGGTGTTGTCCCGCAGCCACAGGGCGGCCTGGGTCTGGGTCGCGCTGGGACCCAGCGGGTATTGGTCGCTCAGCGGTTGCAGCTTGACGGGCGCGTACCGCGTCATCGACTGCAGCGGGAGGAACAACCCGGCGCCCATGGCGGCCAGCACGAACGAGGCCATGATGACCCGGGATGGCCGGCCGCGGCGCTTCGCGAGTTTCCAGAACCCGGTGACGAGCACGGCGGCGGCGAGTAGAAGGCCGATGGTCCACAGCCAGGGCTGGACCAGTCCGGTCAGATGCCCGTCAGGTAGGCGGAACCGCTGACCCGGCGGGGTCTTCGCCCGCACGATCGCCCGGGCGGCAGCCGTCGCACCTGCGCCGGCTGCGAGAGAGGCGAACACGAGTATCCCGGAGCGGCGGTCGGCGAACCAGAACACCAGCATCCAGGCTCCAGCGGCAGCCAGTGCGGCGATCAGGGGTACAGCGGTGCGGTGGAAGTACATCTGGCTGGCGCCGGGCTGGTCGGTCAGCACCATGCCACCGAAACCGGCAATGCAGATGCCGACGAGGAAGATCATGCCGGGGTCGCGCAGCCAACGCCCGGCCGTCCCGGTCAGCACCAGTAGTCCGGCCGACCCCAGGGTCAGACCGAGGCACATGGTGATACCGGTGACCCACATCGCCTCGTGGTCGAACACGCCCCATTCCTGCTTGGCGATCAGTGAGTACATGCCGGTCTTGGCGAAGGTCATCCACGGCCGGACCGCCATCCCAGACGATTTGCCACCGAACACCACGATGATGGCGGCCACGAACAAGCCTCCGAAGACCACTGCCATCAACAATGCGCCCTTGGCGAACCGGCCATAGCACAGCCGGACGAAGACGACTAGGCCCAGGCCGCAGATGACCATTGGCAGCACGGTGGCCTTCGAGCCGGATGCGGCGGCCCCTATCACCACGAACAGCACCCAGGCGCCAGGCGCACTCCCGCCGCGCAGCAGATCGATCCCGAGCACCGCCAGCAGCACTATCAGTCCACTGCCGAGGTTCTGCGTGGGGCTGCCCCAGACGTAGCTGGCCAGGCCTTCGTTGGGCAGGTTGAAGTTCGGGTACGCGTTCACAGTGCCGCCGATGCTGGCGACCGCGATCGCCAGCGGGCCGGCCCAGCGGGAGCCGGGCGCCAGCCTGTCGGTCAGCGCGAAAATCAGCGCGGTGCCGGCCAGCAGGAGGGGCATCCAGCCGATGTTGTAGATCAGATCGGTGAGATCCACCCCGGAGGCCCACGAGGTGGCCGCGGTGAACTGGTGGAAGAAGTAGTGGTAGCTCATCCGCTCGCCGTTCACATACGGCGCCTGCAGCGGGACGTCGTACTTGGCACTGGCGGCCAGCGCTTGGTGGAAAGCCATGTCCGGCCAGTTGGAGCGGGCATCCGTGTACGGCGCCGGTCCCAGACTGCGGTAACGACCCAGCGCATAGATCGGCAGCGCACAGGCGGCAGCAGTGAGCCAGGCCGCCGTCGGGCTGAGCGGTCGCTCGACCCGGCGCAGGCACCGCTGCCGCCAAGTCGGGACGGCAACGACCACCATCAGGACAGGGGCCGCCCAGAGCCAGGCCCACTGCTGCAGTCCGACCTCAGCACTGGCCATGTAGACCAGCAGCAGCATCGAGGTACCGACCATGGCGCCGGCCGCGAAGTCCTCGAGCAAGTTGTGCCTGAACGGGGTGGCCAGCCGCCACAGCATCGTGCCCGGCAAGGTGATCCCGAAGACCCAGAAGCGCAACAGCGCGACGATGGCGTCGCTGGACGAGTGCGCGCCCATCAGCCAGATCATCAGCACGGCCAGGGCCACACCGGCCGACGCCTTCACGACATGGGCGACGATGTCCCGGTACGAGACGTGAGCCACCTCACGCTGGGTAGCGTGCAGGTTACCGGGCGCAATGCCCGTCATGGTCGGCATACATTCCAGACGTTCTGGCCGGGGGGAAAGTTACCCCCGGAGGACGATCAGCGGTCGTGCGGCTGTAAGAAGGCAGAGTATCCGGGCCGCCGGGCAACCACCGGTGCTAGTAGCCTCTCGGGGAGCATCCGGAGGTCCTTCATGGGCGAAACTCGCCAGCCCATCCTGTCTGTCGTCGTACCGATGTACGACGAGGAGGACGTGCTGCCCATTTTCGTCGAGCGGCTGCGGCCGGTGCTGACCAATCTGCGCATCCGCTACGAAGTGCTTGTGGTGGACGACGGCAGCCGTGACCAGACGGCGGCGCTGCTCACCGCCGCGGCCCGCGACTGGCCCGAACTCAGGCTTGTCCGGCTGCTCCGCAACAGCGGCCACCAGGCGGCCCTGTCGGCCGGCTTCCGCCGTGCCCGCGGCGAGTACGTGGTCACCATCGACGCGGATCTGCAGGACCCGCCCGAGGTGGTCGCCGACCTACTGGCCGCGGCCCGCAGCGCCGATGTGGATGTCGTGTACGGCGTGCGCTCCGACCGCTCGAGTGACACCTGGGCGAAGCGCACCAGCGCCAGGATGTACTACCGGCTGATGTGCCGGCTGGTCGGGCAGCAGATCCCCTTCGACGCGGGCGACTTCCGGCTGGTGTCCCGGCGGGTCGTCGATGCGGTCAACGCCTTGCCCGAGGACGGCCGGGTGTTCCGCCTGGTCATCCCGTGGCTGGGGTTCCCGAGTGCCGAGGTGCAGTACGTCCGCGCCGAGCGGGCAGCCGGGACGACGAAGTACAACCTGACCAAGATGATGCGGCTGGCCTTCGACAGTGTGACCGCGTTCTCGGCGGCTCCGCTGCGACTGGCGACCTGGCTGGGGCTGCTTGGTGGACTGCTGTCGGCGATATTCGTGGTCGGCGCCCTGGTGATCAAGCTGGCCGGGCAGAGCATCCCCGGCTGGACCTCGACCATCCTCGCGGTCAGCGTGATCGGCGCGATCCAACTGCTCTGCCTGGGGCTGCTGGGTGAATACGTGGCGAGGTTGTTCCAGCAGAGCCAGCGGCGGCCGCAGTTCCTGGTGGGGTACGACAGCCTCGAGGACCAGGGTCACCAGACATTCCTGGCCCCCGGGGAGCCGGCCGACGTCGAGGAGACCGACCGCCGGTCATGACTTCAGCAGTATCCGGCCTCCGTGCGCTGACGCCCGCCCGTACGAGGGTGGTGTCCGGCGTGCCGCGACTGATGCCGTGGCTGATTCCCCTGGTGATCGCCGTTGTCGCGCTCCACACCGTCGACGTACCGGTTGCGACTGTGGCCCGGTATGCGCTCTACTTCGCCGGATGCGTCGTACTGCCGGGCGTGCTGCTGATGCGGGCGGTCTGGCGTAGTACCGGGAACTGGGCCGAGGACGTCGGGCTCGGCGCTGCCGTCGGGTTCGGCTACGAGCTGGCCGGTTGGGCGCTTTTTACCGCACTCGGCTGGCAGTCTGCGCTGGTGGTGTGGCCGCTGCTTGTGCCGGCCTGCTTCGCTGCAGTTCCCAAGCTGCGGCAGAACTGGCGGATCGCCGAGCCGGCACCGCTGCCTGTGCTCTGGTCCTGGGGCGTTGCGCTCTGCGTGGCGGTACTGGTGGCCGCCCTGGGCTTCGGGACGATGGCCGACAACCCGCTGCCGCCCGCCGGCACCTTCTACTACCCGGATCTGCTCTACCACTTGTCGATGGTGAACGAGTTGGTACGCGCGGTGCCGCCGGAGCTTCCGCAGGTGGCCGGCAACGGGTTGGACTACCACTGGTTCGCGGACGCGCAGATGGCTGCCGGGATCGACGTGAGCCGGGCGTCGGCCGCGCAGGTGCTGCTGCGGTTGTGGCCGCTGCCGGTGTCGGCCGTCGCTGTGCTCGTCTGTGCCGCGCTGGGGCGCCAGGTCAGCAAGGTCTGGTGGACCGGAGTGCTGGTGCCTGTCCTCCTGCTACCGGCCCAGCTGATGCTGCTCTACCCGGCGTCGGCTCTGGATCTCGCGGCCCCGTTGGCCTATCTGAGTCCGTCGCAGAGCTTTGGCCTGGTGACAGGGACGGCTGCTGCGGTGTTCCTGATCGAGGCGTTGTTCCGCGGCGGGGGGCGTGGAGCCTGGGTGCTGGCCGTGCTGGTCGCCATCATTGGCGGCGGGGCGAAGCCGACCACGCTGCCGATCCTGATCGGTGGGGTCGGGCTGGCCGCGGTGTTCGTCCTGGTGCGCGACCGGCGGATTCCCTGGCGCCTCGTGCTCGCCGGGACGCTCCTGGTGGGTACGGCCGTGGTCACGATGCTCACGGTGGCCGGCAGTACCAGCGGCTCGGGTTTCCAGCTCTTCGCGATGGCCCGGTACCGCCCGGGCTACCAGCAGGTCACAGGCGACATGTCCCTGCCGGCGACTGGTGGCTGGCTGCTGCCGTCACTGGCGTCGGGAGACAAGGTTGCGATCGCGGGTGGCCTGGTGGAGGTGACCATCATGGTCCTGATCCAGGTGCTGCTGCTGGCCGGCTTCGCGGTTCTGCTGGTCAAGAAGACTCGGACCAACCCCATCGCCTGGTGGCTTGTCGGCGCACTGACGGCCGGCTGGCTCGGCATGCTGCTGGTGGACCACCCGTCAGCAAGTGAGGGCTACTTCCTGCGCAGCGCCGTACCGTTCGGAGCAGCCGCCGCCGCTTGGCTCGCTGCCGTCGCGGTCCGCGGGCAAAACCGGCGTACGGCGGTGGTTGTGAGCCTGTCGGGGCTCGTCATCGGTGGACTGGTCGTGGCTGTGGGCGGTTTCGCCCAGCATGACCCGGTCGGCAGTAGGGCGGACAGGATCCAGGAGTTGGCTCAGCCGGTGCTGTTGATCATCGGGCTCCTCCTGCTGGTCCTCACAGCCTGGCTGTTCCTGGTACGACGCCACCCGGCGCTGGGCGGGCTGGGGCTGGCTCTGCTGGTCTTCGTGCCGGTCGGGATCTCGGGCGCTTTCACTGCCGGCATGGCCTGGGCGGCACGCGACGCTCCGCCCTACTACTCCTCGACCTGGCGGATCTACCCCGACGAGCAGGCGGCAGCATTGTGGCTCGGCTCGCACTCGCAACCCGACGATGTGGTGGTCACCAACACGGCCTGTCTGCGAGCGGCACCACAGCTGGCCGGCTGCGACGCCCGGGGATACCTGGTAAGCGGGCTAGCCGGTCGCCGCACCTTGATCGAGGGCTGGGCCTACACCGAGCAGGCGATGGCCCGGCAGGGTGTCGACGGTAGGCGGTACACCGTCCAGCCGTCGCCGTGGCCGGACCGGACGGCGCTCACCAAGCAGGTGCTCGCCGCGCCGACAGCGGAGCTCCTCGACCGGCTCTACCGGGATTTCGGGGTGCGCTGGATCTACGCCGACGGGCGCGACGGGAAGGTCTCGCCGGATCTCGGCCGGCTGGCCCTGCTCCGGTACGAGAGATCCCGGGTACGGATCTACCAGCTCCCCGCTCGGTAAGAGCGCCGATTCGACGCTAGGCTCCTCCATCATGTCGGACCTGTCGCCCATTCCCTTCGCCAAGGCCTACATGGCGGGCGATGAGCTCGCCTATGTGACTCAGTCGTTCTCCTCGGCCGCGGTGGTCGGCGACGGCCCGTTCACGGCCCGCGCCACCGAGCTGATCACCAAGCTCACCGGCGGCACCGGCTCGTTGCTCACCACCTCGTGCACGCACGCCCTGGAGATGACCGCGCTGCTGCTCGACCTGGCGGCGGGCGACGAGGTGATCATGCCCTCGTTCACCTTCGTCTCGACCGCGAACGCCTACGCGCTGCGCGGCGCCGTACCGGTGTTCGTGGACATCAGGCCGGACACGCTGAACCTGGACGAGAGCCAGCTCGAGGCGGCCATCACCGAGCGGACCAAGGCGGTCGTGGTGGTCCACTACGGCGGTGTCGCGGCCGCGATGGACGAGATCCTGGCGATCGCCGGGCGGCACGGCCTGACCGTGATCGAGGACAACGCGCACGGCCTCGGCGGGTCGTACCAGGGACGCCCGCTCGGCTCGCTCGGGTTGATGGCGACGCAGTCCTTCCACGGCACCAAGAACGTGCACTGCGGCGAGGGCGGTGCGCTGGTGGTGAACGACGCCGACCTGCTCGCCCGGGCCGAGATCATCCGGGAGAAGGGCACCAACCGGAGCCAGTTCTTCCGCGGCCAGGTGGACAAGTACCGCTGGGTCGACATCGGCTCCAGTTACCTGCCCGCAGACCCGCTCGCCGCCTTCCTGACCGCGCAACTGGAACGGTTCGAGGAGATCCAGGCACCCCGGCTGACGATCTGGCAGCGGTACGACGACGAGCTGTCCGCCTGGGCCGCATCGAACGGCGTCGGCGTACCGGTGGTGCCGGCGGAGTGTGTGCATCCTGCGCACGTGTACCACCTGGTGATGCCGTCGCACGAGCATCAGGCCGGGTTGATCGCACACCTGCGCGAGCGCAACATCACCGCGCCGTTCCACTACGTGCCGTTGCACTCCTCGCCTGCCGGGGAGAGGTACGGCCGGGTCGGCCCGGAGGGTTGCCCGGTCACGGACCGGGTCAGCGAGTCGCTCGTCCGGCTGCCGCTGTTCAGCCCACTGACCGGCGAGGAACAGACCCGGGTCATCGACGGCGTCTTGTCCTACCAGTTCTGAAGGGCCAGGTTTGCGATGAGCTGGCATGACGCACTGCAGGCCGGGGAGTTGGTCGCTGTCCCGTCGGCTTATGAGTCCAAGCGATTCGGTGTCTCGGTCGACCGGATGACGGTGTCGGCTGCGGCGGGGACACCGTTGCGAGAGGTATTGACCGCGGTGGAGCGCTCCGCGGCCGACGTGGTCGTGCTGCGCTACCCGGCCCGCGAGATCGGCTGGTTCGCGGCACTCGCAGTAGGTGAGCGGACCGCTCTGCTCGCGGACAGCCTCGTCTACTGGTCGCTACCCGCGCGGAAGGGACGTCGGCCCGCGCCGCTGGCCGGGTTCACGGCCGGACTGGAGACCGAGATCGAGGACGATCTGGTGGATGACCTGGTCGGTGACATCTTCGGCGACTACGGCAACCATTACTGCGCGAACCCCTTGTTCGACAGAGGGCTGGCGCTCGCGGGCTACCAGGAGTGGGCGCGGCGCAGCATCGGCGAGGCGGGCGCGGTCGTGCTGCGCGGCCCGGATCGCCGGGTGCTCGGACTCGCTACGGTCGACCACGGCCAGTCCTGGACGGAGATCGAACTGGCCGGAGTGGTGCCGGCAGAACAGGGCCGTGGCAGGTATGCACACCTGCTTGCCGCGGTCGAGGATGCGAGCACTGCGAGCCGGCTCGTCATCTCCACCCAGGGCCACAACACCGGCGTGCAGCGAGCCTGGGCGCGGTACGGATTCGAGCCTGTCCATACCCTTCTGACGGTCCATCTGGTAACGCCGGAATTACTGGCAGGTAACGGTTTCGGGACCGGAGACGGACAGTGACGTAGCCGTCCGGTGATCAGCACGGCCGGTGCTAACATGACGCACGAAGGAACCAACGTCGTCGTCCCGGCTTCGTAACCTCCGGTTCGGCGTGCTGACTGCTGCATCGGGTCAGGCGGGAAGCCGGCCAAGATGTCGTCATCTGTCCAGCCGCACTGCGGCGACCGACTGACCCTAGGAGATCGCCGTTGTGACGCCGCGGCTGAGTGTTGTGGTGCCGTTCTACAACGTTGGCGAGTACATCGGGGACTGCCTCGACTCCATCGCCCGGCAGACCTACACCGACTTCGAGGCGATCCTCGTCGACGACGGGTCGCCGGACGACAGTGCCGCGGTCGCCAAGGAGTTCTGCGGCCACGACAGCCGGTTCCGGATCGTCGAGCAGCAGAACCAGGGCCTCGGCCCGGCCCGCAACACCGGCGTACGGCATGCGGACGGTGAGTACATCACCTTCGTGGACAGCGACGACCTGGTCACCCGGCACGGGTTCGAGAAGCTGGTCCGCAGCCTGGACGAGACCGGCTCTGCCTTCGCCGGTGGCAATGCCCGCCGGTTCAACAACAGCGCCGGCGTCCGGCCATCGTGGATCCACCGGCTGCCGTTCGCCGTGGACCGGATCGCCACCCACGTGATCGAGACGCCCGACCTGATCCTCGACCGGATGGTCTGGAACAAGGTCTACCGGCGGTCCTTCTGGGACGAGTACGGCTACGAGTTCCCGGCGATCCGGTACGAGGACTACCCGGTCACCCTGAAGGCGCACCTGGACGCCGTCACGGTCGACGCGTTCGCCGTACCGGTCTATTACTGGCGTGAGCGCGAGTCCGGCGAGTCGATCACCCAGCAGAAGTTCCAGTACTCCAACCTGGAGGACCGGGTCCGGTCCGCCGAGATGGTGATGGACCTGATCGAGACCGGAGTACCCGAGGTACGTCGCCGGGTGCACGCGCACTTCACCCAGATCGACATGCTCACGCTGGTGATGGCCTTCGGTTCGGTCCCGGCGGAGGAGGAGACCAGGCTGGTGACGCTGGCCCGCCGGTTGATGGATCGGCTGGACGACTCCGTGCTGGCGCGGGCCCACAGTTACGACCGGCTGCAGCACCAGGCGCTGCGCGCGGGAGATATCGACCTGCTGCACAGGCTGGCCGAGTTCCGGCTGGCTGGCGGCCTGCGCGGCGGCGCCCGGGCGTTGCCGCGGCCGGGGCGGCCCTGGCAGTTCGAGCACAACTACCCGGGCGTGCGCGACGAGACCGGCTCGGTGCCGCGCGAGCTCTACCGGCTGCCGATGAAGGAGCTGACCCTCGCGACCAGCGTGCGTCACGTCAGCTGGCAGGACGGCGTGCTGTCCGTCCAGGGCAGCGCCGAGATCCGGCACCTCGAGACGAGGGAATCCTCCAGTCTGCGGATCTCGCTGGTGGTCGCGGGTGCCGAGACTCCGCTGGCCGTCCGGCGCTTCGACACCACTGACACCCACGGCGAGCAGACCCTCGTGGGCTTCGAGATCCGGCTGGACCAGCCGCTGCTGGCGAAGCTGGCCGACACCGGTGCGCCAGGTCATTTCATGGTCCGGCTGCGCTCGGGCCGGCTGCGCCGGCACGGCAAGCTGCGCGGTCAGCGCAGTGGGAGCCCCGGCTGGCCGCCGGGCGCTTGGATCGACGAGACGAGCTGGGTCCAGCCGGGCCCGGGTGCGGACGGCGCCTTCGTGTTGCGGCGGATGGTCGACCCGTGCCGGATGACCGCGGCCGAGGACACCGGCGAGGCGCTGGTCCTGCACGGTCGGTTGCCGGCCGACCTCGAGAACCCTCAACTGCAGATGACCCGGCCGCTTTCCGGCCTGAACCAGTTGCTGCCGGTCGCTCTCGAGGACGACGGACGCACCTTCACAGTCCGGATCCCGGTCGGCCCGATCATCGAGGACACCAACCCGGACGACCCGTTCACCCAGCGCACCACCCGGGCTGTCCGGATGGTCGGCGCGGACGATGAAAGCAAGTTGCTGGTGTGGACGGCCGAGGAGCAGGCGATCAGCCACGTCGACGGGGGCCGCCTGGTCGCCCTGACCCGGTCCACCGGCAACTACGTGAACCTGCACGAGTCACCGCTGCGGCTGGCCGCCGACGAGGCTGCCACGCCGCCGGGGGAGAACGGTCTGCAGGTGCGGATCGGTGGCCCGCTGACCGACGAGGACGCCGCGCATGCCTTCAGTTGGCGCCGGTTCATCGAGGACTCCGACGACCACCTGGACGTGTCGTGCCGTCGTACGATCGCGGCCGGGCGCTGGACGGTAGCCGTCGACCTGGCCGAGCTGATCCCGACGGATCAGGTCCAGAACTCGACCGACCCGCTGGCCAGCCTGGCGGACTGGATCCTGTTCGCGGTCGCCGCGGACGGCTCGTCATACGCGGTGCAGTGCGAGCCGTTCCTCTCCAGCCGGCTACCGCTCGAGGCTGAGCAGGACGGCGCCACTGCCGCGTTGCGCCCGCACGCCGGCACCCTTCACGTCGAGGTCCGCTGATGCATCACCACAACCACTACTACGGCCAGGCGCACATCCTCGCCCGGTACGCCGGTCTGGACGACGAGTATCCGCCCAGGATGCGGGGCTACCTGCAGCACGGCTGGAACATCGCCGACGGCTGGAACCCGGTGCACGAGTTCTACGAGGGCGCCTGGCGGTTCACCTGGAGCGACGGGCCGCGCCGCCGCGGGCACGCGCTGGGCCGGCGGAACTACCACAGCATCGGCGCGCCTTTCCTCTACCTGCTGGAGCAGGAGCCCGACCTCGGCCTGGTGCCGGAGGACGAGCGCGAGGGCACTCTCTGGTTCCTCTTCCACGGCTGGGAGGGCGGCAAGATCCAGGGCGACCACAAGCGCCTGATCGACGAGATCCGCGAGACCGAGCCCGGCCCGGTCACCTTCAGCCTGTACTACACCGAGTACGACCGGCCCGAAGTGCGGGCGTCGTACGAGGATGCCGGCTTCCGGGTGGTCTCGTTCGGCCGTCGCGGCTTCTCCTACGAGGGCACCGACCCGAAGTTCCTGTACAAGCAGTTGGCCGAGCTCCGCAAGCACAAGCGGGTGGCCGCGAACCGCCTGTCCACCGCGATCTTCTACGGCATCGCCGCGGGCTGCGAACCGGCCGTGTACGGCGATCCGATGGAAATGGAAGGCGAGAACCCGCTGTTCGGCGGGCAGAGCCGGATCGAGCGGCTGTGGCCGGAGATGCTGGGCAAAGAGATCGATCTCGCGGCTGCGCGGGAGACCACCGACACTGAGCTCGGGGTTCCGTGGATGATGCCGCCAGAGGAAATGCGCCTGTTGTTCGATTGGAGAGAGCGTGTCTGACAACCAGCTGGCCGTCGAGGTGGTCCGCGGCGAGATGCAGCCGTGGAGCGACTACAGCGGCAAGCGGGGGGCGACTCAGGGACCGGTACTGCAGGCGCTGCTCGATGACCTGCTGCCGAGCGACGGGCTGGCCGGTGAGGGGCGCGCTGATGAGGGGCGCGTGCTGATCCTCGGGCCGCACGGCGCCGATCTGGTCGAGACCGTGATCGCCAAGGCCGCCGGGACGACCGTGCTGGTCCGGTCGGTCAGCGACGCCACCGCGCTGACCGAGCAGTTCGGCGACAAGCTCCAGGTGGTCGCCGGTGCACTGGACGGGCTTGCCGACGCCGGTCGGCCGCGGTTCGACGTCGTGATCGCCGCCGACGGCCTCGACCGGGTGCTCGGCTACGACAGCGATGACCTCGACTGGGGGCAGCGGCTGGACGCGCTGGCCAAGGTGGCGAGCCCGGAGGCCGTGCTGGTGCTCGGACTGGAGAACGAGTTCTCTCTGACCAACTTGCTCGACCGGCGCCCGGCCGATCAGCGGCACGGCGACGACGAGTGGCGCCCGCTGCACGACGACCCGAGTCGGCCGGTCTCCGCAGATCAACTCGCCACCGAGCTCGCCCGGACCGGCTTCAGCACTGCTCGCACGTACGCCGCCTTCTCGGTCGAGGAGACGACGTACGCACTGGTCTCGGTGGACACCGCCGCAGCCGCCCGGCCGGGCCAACTGCCTGCACGGCTCGCAATCGAGGCACTGGAGGCCTCGGCGGTCGCCGTACCGCTGCTGGCTCCGGTCGCGGAGGGCGCCGAGTCCGCAGCCCGCGCCGGTTTGCTCGGCGCCACGCCGCCTGGCTGGATCGCCGTCTGCGGCGGGTCTTCGAGCCACGCGGTCTACGCGCAGACCCCGGGCCACTCCGCGGTCCTGACCGTGGACGACTCGGCCGAGGGCTGGAACGTCGAGGTCTCCGCCGGTACGACGGAGCCAGAGGCCGAGTCGGCGGTGTCGTTCTCCGCCGAGGCGGTGCCGTCGACGGTGCCCGGCGGTGTCACGGTCGAGACCCTCCTCTTCCGGCTCGCGGCCGCCGAGGACGTCCCCGGCTTCCGCGAACTGGCCGCACGGCTAGGCGACTGGGCCCGGAAGCAGACCGAGGGTCGGCAACTGGTGCTGCGCTGGGACGACGTGGTCGTCGCCGGCGACAGTTTTGCCCGCGGTGTCTCGCCCTGGGTGACGACCAAGCCGGAGACTTCGGCGGATCTGCTGGCCGCCGCCTGGCAGCGGCTGCACAACCGCCTGATCGGTGGCCACCGCAGGCACCCGTGGCCGCCGTGGATGGTGGGCGACGACCTGGTCACGGCCTGGCTGGCCATGTCCGGTGTCGAGGCCACCGGGCCCGTCCCGGCGACAGCCCCCGACTCGCCTTCCGCTTCGGCTGCGCAGGTTGCGCGAGGCAAGGTTCTGGCCGGTGCTCTGGCCACGGCCATCGGGATCCCGTCCGACGCTTCCCAGACACCCGACCTCCGTACGGCGCTTGCCGACGCGGAGCGGGCCCGGACCGAGTCCCTCGAACTGGCCGGGCACATCTTCGGGCTGGAGCGGACCCTCGGCTTCCGGGACAAGGCGCTGAAGACTCGCGAGACCCGGATCCGGGAGATGCGGGAACTGGTCCAGAAGGCCAACGCCGAGCGGACCAGGCTGCGAAACTCCCGCGCCTACTCGGTGGTGAAGCTGATCCGCAAGGCCGCGCTGATCCGCCATCCCCGTAAGTTCGCCGGCAAGGTCAAGCGCCGCCTGAAGCGCCAGATCCGCAACAAGATCGGCTGAGCCCGGAGCAGTTGTCACCCACGGCCGAGGATCATTCTTCCTCGGTGGTGGTGATGTCCGGGTGCGCGTCGACGTCGGTTCGTTCCCGGATCACGTACGTCGGCCGGCCCATCGAGTCGGAGTGCATCCGGCCGACATACTCGCCGAGCACACCGATCGCGAGCATCTGGGCACCGGAGAACAGCGCGACCATCGACGCAATCGTGGTGAAACCGGCCACGGTGGTGGCGCCGACGGCGTACTTGTAGATGATCACGCCGAACAGCGCCAGGCCTAACACGGCGCAGACGAAGCCCAGGTAGCCGACCAGGCGCAGCGGCTTGGTCGAGTAGCCCGTGAGCATGGTCAGGGCGTGCTTGATCAGCAGCGAGAACGTGTAGTTGGACTGACCTTCGGCGCGCGCCTCCATCCGCACCGTGGCCTCGGCGACCCGGGTGGTCGACCAGGACAGGGCGACATCCACCGATGCGTGCGGGCCGTCCAGCCCGTCGAAGCCGTCCCGCAGGAAGGTCCGGAAGGCCCGGAACGCACTGATCGAGCGGGCGCTCTGCACCTCCAGAGTTGCCGCCATCGAGGACTTCACCAGCCGGGAGGCGAAACTGCGGAAGAACCCGTGCTCCTCCTCAACCGGTACGCCGTACACCAGGTCGATGTCGTCGGTCAGCGCGTCGAGCAGCACCGGGATCTGGTCGGCCGGGTGCTGCAGATCGTCGTCCATGGTCACGATGACCTCGTAGCGGGCGTTCCGGACCCCGGCGATCAGCGCATTGTGCTGCCCGTAGTTGCGGGCCAGCCGCATCGCCCGGGTCTGCGGGTACTTGTTCGCCAGCTGGCTTGCCACCTGCCAGGTGTCGTCCGGACTGCCGTCCACCACCAACACGACTTCGAACGCCGTCGTGACGGCCGGCAGCGTCTGCATCAGATCCTCGACGAGGCGCGGCAGCGTGCTGGCGGAGCGATAACATGGCACGACGACGGAGACGAGCACTGCTTGACCTTTCACGGTGGTGACAGTCGCGGCGGATAGAGTCATTGTGGTTCCGCTTGCGGCGAACGAGCCGATTATCCCACTGAAAAGAACAGGAACTGCCATTTCAGTCAGCGATCTGGGTGCTCGGGCCCTCGGCGACCATCGGATCCGGTACTTGATCGTCGGCGCGGGTACCAATGTGATCTACTTCGGCCTGTTCTGGCTCGGCTGGCACCTGCTGGAAGGCACCCTGCCCTACCTCGCGGTCACCGCGCTGGCGAACCTGGGCACCGCGCTGATCGTCTACCCGGCCTACCGCACCTTCGTCTTCGGCTCGGCCACCGGCTGGCTGCGCGGATTCGCGAAGTTCTACACCGTCTACCTGGTCGGCCTGGTCTGCTCCCTGCTGGGGATGCCGCTGCTGATCGAGGTGCTGGGCGTGCCGGTACTGCTCGCCCAGGCGATCATGATCGCGATCGTGCCGGTCGCTTCGTATCTGCTGCACCGCTTCTGGACTTTCGCAGACAATCCCCATACTTCGAAGATGAGCGAGACCCCGCAAAAGTTGTCAGTCCCCCCGATCGACACCCCTTGAACCCACTCCGTACGACGCTCGCGCTGCTGCTCGTCCTTACCGGCTGCCAGGGTGCAAGGATCGTCGAACGCGCCCTGCCGGGATACGGCCAGCGCTCCCGCTATGTGGTCAGAAGCTATGTCTCGCAGGGGAAACGACGCTGGGAACAGATCCTGCTGTTCCGTACTGCGACCTACTTCGCGGAGATCCGGAGCACATCCGCCAGCTATGACGAGCGCACATTCCTAGCCTTCGCGCGCGAGGTGCAGACCGCGCCGACCGCGCGCTGAAATAGGCGACCCAAGCACCTGAGCCCGCCGCCTCCGGTGCCCTTGCCCCACTCCCCGTCTCGACTCGCCGGTGCGACTCCGACTCCCCGTCTCGACACGCCGTTCGGGATCCACTGCCCGTCTCGACTTGCCGTATCGATCGACGTGAGGCGGAGTGTCCGCACGGGGAGTGGCAGTGGTGCCGGCGAGTCGAGGCGGGAAGTGGGTGGTGCCCGGGCGGGCTCAGCAGCGGTCTGGGCGGGCGTGGGTTCGGGCGGCCCGGACGGCCATGCATACCGAACCCGGCCGGGTGACGTTGATCCACGCGTGGGCAGCGTCCTGGCTGCCACTTATGCGTGCATGGAGGTCCAGACACACGACACACCACTAGCTTCCTGAGTCGGAAGCCAGGGGATCGATCAGAGGAGGTCCCAGGTGAGCGGGGTGCCCTTCACGGCGTCGACGCGGAATTTGCGGCCCTCGACCGAGGTGAAGGCGTCGGGTGCCAGGCCGCCGGCCGGGCGGACCGAGCGGACGTTGTCAGCGGCAACCTTCTCGCCCGCCTTCACGTCGCGAGTGACGTACAGCGAGCGGCGGAAGCGGAGTACGTTCTGCTCAGCCTGCTTCGGGCCGACGATCGGCTCGCCGAGGGCCTGCTGAGCAACCTTGGTGCCCTCGACCAGTGCCTTGACCTCGTCCGGCTCCAGCGAGAATGCGGAGTCGACCCCGCCGTCCGCCCGGGACAGGGTGACGTGCTTCTCGATCACGGTCGCGCCGAGTGCCACCGCGGCGATCGCGGCGCCGATTCCCATCGTGTGGTCGGACAGCCCGATCTGCAGCCCGAGCGCGTCGCGCAGCACCGGGATGGACCGCAGGTTGGACTGCTCCGGCGGCGCCGGGTAGCTGGCGGTGCAGGAGAGCACGATGATCTGCTCGTTGCCGGTCTCCCGAGCGGCGCGGACGGCCGCGTCGATGTCGATCAGGGTCGCCGAACCGGTGGAGATGATGATCGGCTTACCGGTCTCGGCCATCCCGCGGACCAGCGGCAGGTCGCCGATCTCGTTCGAGGCGACCTTGTACGCCGGCACGTTCAGCTTCTCCAGGAAGTCGATCGCGGTCGGGTCGAACGGCGACGAGAACGCCTCCATCCCGAGCTCGTTCGCGAGCGCGAAGATCGGCTCGTGCCACTCCCAGGGGGTGTGCGCCTCCTCGTACAGGTCGTACAGCCGGGCGTCGGCCCACAACTTGTGCTCGGACGGCAGCCGGAAGGCCGGCAGGTCGACGTCCAGCGTGATGGTGTCCGCGGTGTAGGTCTGCAGCTTCAGCGCCTGCACGCCGGTCTCGGCCATCGCGCGGACGATGTCCAGCGCGCGCTCCAGGTCGCCGTTGTGGTTGCCGGACATCTCCGCGATGATGAACGGCTGGTGGTCCGGGCCGACCGGGACCTTGCCGAAGTTGATCGTCGTGCTGGCACTCATGGATTCAGTTTCCCTTCGGCTTGCGCCGGTTGTCTTTGTTCAGGCTGATAGGGAGAACTGTGATCTCCCGGCCGTCGGCGAGCCGGGTCTGCGGCTCTCCTTCGACGAAGCGGAACCGCCGATTCATCTGCCGTACGACGGTGTTGTGCTCGAGGACCTCACCGTGCAGGTCGTCCAGGCCCAGTTCGTCGAACGCATAGCTGGTCGCCTCTTTCATGACCTCGATCCAGGCGGGCAGCGTCTCACCCCGCTCAGCCAGGCCCTCGGCGTCCAGGTAGAACCCCCACTCGCCCGTCTTGTGGTCGCCGTCAAGCTCGAGGTCGGTGAAGTTGACCACTCCGGCAGTGACGCCGTCCCGCTCGTAGATCAGCACCCGCCGGGTCGGATCGACCCTGACCTTGTCCCACCAGCCGGCGTGCTCGTCGGCCGAGATCTCGTGTGCGTTGATGCTGACCTCGCGGTTGGGCTGCTGGTTACGCAGGGTCCGGATGAGGTCGACGTCGCCGTCCGTCGCCGTGCGCAGCACTTTCCCTACCCTCTCGAGACCGATGATCCGGGCCCAACGGTACCGGCATCGCAGGGCAGCACGCGATCCGTTGGGGTAGACCGGAAACGCATACCTCCATCAGCTCTTCTAATGGCGTCCACAGCTGTGTAACTATCTTTCGATCAAGTTCACCGACCAGTCGGGGAGTGTCATGAGTGTCTGGCGGATCGTTGGGGTCCTTGGCGCGGCAGCGAGTCTGCTGGCCGGCGTCCTACCCGGTACGGCGGGAGCAGCCGCCCCTGAGCAGGCCACGACAGAGTGCTCGGCGAATCCCGCGACGCCGTTGCGGCAGTTCCGGGCCAGTTGGGTGGCCTCGGTGGTGAACATCGACTGGCCCTCGAAGACCGGCCTGAGCGCGGACCAGCAGAAGGCCGAACTGATCGGCTGGCTGGACGACGCCGTACGGCAGAACCACAACGCGGTCGTCCTGCAGGTTCGCCCGACGGCCGACGCGTTCTGGCCGTCCAAGGTAGAGCCCTGGTCGCGGTACTTGACCGGCACGCAGGGAGGCGACCCGGGTTACGACCCACTGGCCTTCGCGGTCACCGAGGCGCACAAGCGCAACCTCGAACTGCACGCCTGGTTCAACCCGTACCGGCTCTCGATGGGCACCGACATCAACGCGCTGGTCCCGGAGCACCCGGCCCGGCAGCACCCGGACTGGGTCGTCAAGTACGGCGGCAAGCTCTACTACAACCCGGGGATCCCTGCGGCCCGCAAGCTGGTCGAGGACGCGATCATGGACGCTGTCTCGCGGTACGACATCGACGGCGTCCACTTCGACGACTACTTCTATCCCTACCCGGTGGCCGGCCAGACCTTCGACGATGCGGCCACCTACGCGCAGTACGGCGCGGGCTTCTCGAACATCGCCGACTGGCGGCGGGACAACATCAACAAGCTGATCCAGGAGTTGCAGCAACGGATCAAGGCAGCCAAGCCGTGGGTGAAGTTCGGCATCTCGCCGTTCGCCGTCTGGCGCAACGCTGCCACCGACCCGCTGGGCTCTAACACGACCGCTGGAGTCCAGACGTACGACGACCTGGCTGCCGACACCCGGCGTTGGGTCCGCGAGCACTGGATCGACTACATCGTCCCGCAGGTCTACTGGGCCGGGGGATTCGCTCCAGCCGACTACAACAAGATCGTGCCGTGGTGGGCGGAACAGGTCCGCGGTACCGGGGTGCACCTCTACATCGGCCAAGCGACGTACAAGGTCGGTACGTCGACGCAGTCCCCCGACTGGTCCGACCCGGCCGAGCTGAGCGACCATTTGGCCTTCAACAGCACGATTCCCGAGGTCAAGGGCGACATCTACTTCTCCGCCAAGGACGTGCGGGCTGACCGGCTCGGGGCGACCAGCTTGCTCAACAAGAACTGGTACTCACGTCCTGCACTCGTACCGGCGATGCCGTCACTGGATGCGCGTTCGCCGATGCCTGTGCGGTCGCTGCGCTCTGACGGGATCAGCACCGGCGTACAGCTGCAATGGCGGCCCGGTTCCACTGACACCACCTCGTACGCCGTGTACCGGCGAGACCTGGCTGCAGGTGACCACTGCCCGGACAACGACGCCCGGAACCTGATCGGCAGCATCCGCGCGACAGGCGGCCAACAGACCTTCATCGACACCACGGCGGAGAAGGGCCACCACTACATCTACCTGGTCACCGCCTTGGACCGAACCTGGAACCAGAGCATCCCCCTGCCAACCGTGATCCAGCAATGACTCGGCTGGTGGTGGGCACCAGCGACTGCGCGAATCTGCTAACGGTAGCCTAGAAGGCCTGCTAACGGTAGCCTAGGAGGCCTGCTAACGGTAGTCTAGGGCGATGAGTGAGTACGTTGATCGCATCGTCGACGCGGAACTGGACGAGTTGATGACCGGCCTGCCGGCCATTGCTCTGGAGGGGCCGAAAGGGGTTGGGAAGACCGAGACGGCAGTGCGACGGGCGAAGACGGTCTTCGCTTTGGACGACAGGGCTCAACGCGCTCTGATTGCGGCTGAGCCGGGCCGCTTGGACCGTGCCACCCCGCCAGTCTTGGTCGACGAGTGGCAACTCCACCCAGAGGTCTGGGATCTGGTCAGACGCAGCGTCGATCGCGAAGCTGCAGCTGGGCGATTTCTGCTGACAGGAAGCGCGACACCCACGACGGCGCCGAC
>JAWWOY010000740.1:0-4497 GCA_033851195.1 Kribbellaceae bacterium
TACCGCGCGAGCACTCCGACCCTGGCCGCTTGCGACGACCCGGCGAGGGTGAATGTCCGCGGCCCGGTCGCGACGGCCGGCAAGTCCGTCCACCTCGGCCCCGCCGCTTTCTCGTCCCCAGCCGGTACGACGGTGCCGCGGGTGAGCTTCACACCTCACGGCTCGGCCTGGCCAGGCCAAGTGACGGTGACCCGCAACGGCAGCAGCAAAAAGTACGTACTGACCGTGGAAGGACTGACCGGCCGTGCTTCGCTTACGTGACATTCCGGGCTCGACCGCCCGTGATAGCCGCGACAGCGGCTTCACGTTGATCGAGATCATCGTCGCGCTCGGGGTGATGCTGACAGTAATGGTCGCGGTGCTGCCGCAACTGGTCGTCGGGCTGAAATCCGCCGGTACCGCCCGGCTGGTGACCCAGGCCAAGGGCGTCGCCCAGGGCGAACTGGAGCGAATGCGCGGCATGCCGTACAACGTCAGCCCGACGGTCGGCCCCCAGTACGTCGACGTGCTCGACACCTACTACCGCGATCTGATCAATCCCACGACGACCCCGGTCTGCGCCACGGGCGCGGTGCTCAACCAACCGCAAACCGGCTGGACCGGCTATGTCTCGGCGACTGGCACCGCGCGGTGCTCGTACGAGCCTGCGAGCGGGGCCTTCTACCGCAGCGTTCGACCCGCCGTCACCGCGCCCGGCCTCGGCCCGTTCGTCGTCGTTACCGCCACCCAGTTCCTCTCCCCGGCGGTGCCTCCGGCCGCTGTCACGCCACAGCCCGGGTACAACACTCAGCAGGACACCACCGACATCCCCCCATCGGGCCAGATCGGCGTGACGATCACCGTACTTCGGTCGGAGCGCGGGCAGCTGCGCCCGATCACGACGTACACCCAGATCCAGCGCCGCGATACCTCCGCCGAGCGAGTGCGCGCGGAGGCGACCGTAAAGGCGGTCGAGGTCGGGTCGGTCACCACCGATGCCGGGCCCCTGTCGGCTTCCGCGGGCCAGTTGAACCTGATCGGCAGCCTGTCGAACGCCGTCACCGTGAACGCGAACCTCGCCGCCACTTCGGCCAGTCTGTCCTCCGGCGTGCAACTGTCGGGCGCCACCGCATCCGTGCTGGCGCCGCCGGCGACCAGCGTCGGAGCGGCTGTCAGCCCGGCCGGCGCGCTACCGGTCGGGGGCTGCGCCTATGCGTGCTGGGGCGCCACCCGGCTCGGCCCGGTCAGTGCGACGGCCGCAACCGGACAGCCCACAGCAGGCAGCCCCTCCGCGCCGCTTCAGACGATGGTCATCGACGCGACCCTGCCCAACTCCGGCTTCTCGGTCGGTAACAGCGGCCAGAGCAACTACTTGTCCACCCTTGGCCTCGTCGGTCCGCCGGTCCGGCTGGACCGCACCGTCACGGCGGCGCCCAGCGGACTGTCCGGCTGCGCCGTGGGATCCGATACCGCCACACAGCCGTCCTACATCACGGCCAGCGGTTACGTGCAGACGCTGGCGGCCAGCGTCGAGTCCTGCGCGGTCGCGCGGACGACCCCGATCTCGCTGTTCCCGACAACCTTCGCGACAGGCGGAGTGGTCCGCATCGAGCTCACGCGCTCATCCGCCCAGTGCAAGCTCACCGGCGCATCGCACGTGGCGACTTCGAGCTTCGATTACCAAGCCGTGGTGCAGTACTGGAACGGCACCACGTACGTGACGGCGGCTACCGTCGTCAAGGGCGCTGTCACGGACCAGCTGGCCGCAGTACCGCTGACTACCTCGGTCGGTTCCGGGCACGTCCTCGGCGACTACATCGCCGCTTGGTCGTCTCTGGCAGCCACGCGAGTCACGAACCAGACCGCTACCGGAGCCGTGAAAGTCACCCTGCCTGCTGTCGTCACGGTCGCCACCAATCCGCTCCGCGCCGACGCCACGACGCCCAGCGTGGCCGACCCCACCTCCGGGCTGTCGATCGCTGTCGGCGCCGTCAGCTGCTCCGCGAAGGACGTCCGATGAACTACTCCAGGTCCGAACGCCGTGACGCGGGCGCCTCCCTTGTCGAGGTCCTCGTCGCGATCGGTCTATTCGGCGTCCTCAGCACCCTCTTGCTCGGTTTCGCCCTGAGCACGAGCCGGGTCACTGATGACACCCGGCAATTCGCGAACGTGAGCGAGGATTCCCGGCTGGTGATGGAGCGGCTCTCCCGGGAACTGCGTCAGGCCAAGGAGGTCACCGCCGTACAGTTGCCGGTCACATCGACCGATCAAACCGTGCTGACGTTCTGGACCGACTTCAACGGCAACGGCACCAAGGACCTCAACGCCGCCGACCCGGAGGTCTTGACCTACCGCTGGGTGCCGGCGACAAAGGAACTCACGCTGACCGCCAACGACCAGAACGGCACGGCGGTCACCCGGCCGATGATGTCCTCCAGCGTCTCCGCGTTCAGCATCAGCCTTTACAGCAGCTTGTGGCAGTACGACACCGACGCCGACGGCCGCTCCAGCTGGTCCGAGCTCGACGCGGCGGGGCCGCCGATCAGCAACAACAAGCTCGATTACATCGACGTCGTGGCTCTCTCGTTGACAGTCCTCGAAGGGCCGCACGCACAGCGCTACACGACGCAGGTCGATCTGCGGAACCGGAACCTGAACTGATGGAGAAGACCACCATGCGCGCACACCCCCGGTCCGGCCGCCTGCGGCACCCCACCCGCCTTCGGACCGACGAAGGCTCGGCGTTGATCGTCACGCTGATGGTGCTGGCGGTCGTCACGGCGCTGACGACGACGGTCGCAGCCGTCACCATCAACAACCTGGGATCGTCGGTGAAGGCGCAGCAGGCCGGCTCTGCGCTCAACGCCGCCGACGCCGGCGTCGCGCAGGCGATGACCTACCTGCGCAACTCCGGGGTCGGCGGGATCAACAAGTGCTCCCCCACCTGCACGACAGCCATCCCGTGGGGTAGTCAGAGCGTGCCCGCCACCGCAACCGTTGCGGGCATCGCCGGCCAGGTCTATGCGGCGTGGATCGAGCCGATCGCGAAGTTCCCGGCCAACGACCCCGGCCTCTACCGGATCCATTCGACCGGTACGGCGAAGGGATCCGCCTCTCGCGCCGTCACTGCCGATATACAGACCACCAAGACGACGGTCCCGCTGGGCATCGTCGCGACCAGGGTCGACGGTGCCGGAGGCGTCACGCTGACCAACGAAAGCATCTTCTCCTCCGGCTGCGTCTCCAGCCGGAAGAAGGTGACGCTGACGGGCTTCGACGCGGCGTACGGGGGGATCCCTGCCGGTGTGCACACCTCGGACCTCATCACCGAGGCCCAAGTCTGCGGCAAGAAGGCTGGGATCCACGGTTCGAGTGCCTGTGACACGGCCTACAAGTTCGACCAGGACTCGGACGGCGGCAGCCTCCTTGGCACGGGCTGTGCAGCCACTCAGACGGGTTACCCGACCTACTACGCGCCGAAGGACCTCAACGGTGACGGCAGCTTAGACGTCGACGGGTCGTTCGTGAGGGACGATGCCTCCCTCCAGAAACTGTTCGGCTTCACCAATCCGGCACTGAGCCCGTCCCAGCTCGAGAACCTGCGGTCGATCGCCCAGTCCCAAGGCAACTACTGGACCTCCTCGAGCGGTTGGACCAGCCCGGACGAGCGGCAGGCAGTGATGTACTTCGACCTCACCAAGGGGACCGATCTGGGTGGCGAGGTCGACCTCGATAAAATCATCGGATTCGGTCGCGACCCAGGCCTCTTGGCGTCCAACGCCGCCTGTGACGACCGGTCACTGATCATCATCATCGAGGGCGGCAACGCCCGCCTGAACTCGAGCCGGCAGCTCGTTGCATCGCTTTTCCTCACCGCGACCGCACCCAACGGCAGGATAAACAAGGTGAACGGGGGTTCCACCTTCGTCGGCTCGATGTGGGCCGATACCATCAACTTCGCCGGTAGCGCCGACCTCTCGCTGGACGAGTGCTTCGTGAACAACCTCGCCCCGGGACTGCTGGGGCTGACGCAAACGTCGTACCGCGAGGTCGACCGCTGACCGCTGGCGGCCAGGACCAAATGACCGGCGCATTTCCCGCTCGCGCCTCGTGGCTCACGGCCCTGCAGATCTCTGCCCCCAACCTCCAAGTCAGAGCCTCGCTGCGCCGTCCACCGCGGAAAGGGGCCGGGGACAACAGAGAGCCCTGCGAGCACGAAGCTCGCAGGGCCCTCTGTTCCTGCCATCGGCGCTGCCCACCCCCGTGGAGGACAGCGACGAAGATCTCAGCCGATCAGGTCGAACACCTTGAAGATCGGCATGTACAAGGCGATGATCATCGACCCGACGACGGCACCAAGGAACGCGATCATCAGCGGCTCGATCAGGGCAGTCAGCGCCTCGGTCGTCGCCTCGACCTCCTGGTCGTAGAACTCGGCGACCTTCGCCAGCATCTGGTCGATCGCACCGGTCTCCTCGCCGGACGCGATCATCTGCACCACCATCGGCGGGAAGACCT
>JAWWOY010000742.1:0-3167 GCA_033851195.1 Kribbellaceae bacterium
CGGCGCCGCCGGGCCGGTCAGGATGCCGGGGATCCGGCCGCCGACCGCCTTCGCGGCGAGGAACTTGGCGGGAGAGCGATACATCTCCAGTGCGAGCATCATCGGGCGTTCACCCCGGGGATCTCCAGACGGGACGAGGTGGACGGTGTCTTCCAGTCGACGATCTGCCAGCGCGCGGCCCGGGCGGCCCGGAACAGCGACACGTCCGGCGAGACCGCGACCGGGTTACCGACCGTGGCCAGCATCGGCAGATCCGAATGGCTGTCGGCGTAGGCGTAGGACTGCGACAGGTCGATCGACGTACTGCGGGCGCGGTGCTTGATCCAGGCCGCCCGGGACTCACCGACCAGCGGCGGCCCGGTGAGGAACCCGGTACAGCGGCCGCGGTCGTCCACGGCCAGATCGGCCGCGATGATCTCGTCGAACAGCGGCTCCAGCGGCCTGGTCAGCGGCCGGATCGCACCGGTGATCAGGATGGTCCGGTGACCCGCCGCCTTGTGCTCGCGGATCCGCCGGACGGCCGCACCGCTGAGACGCTCGAGCACGTGCTCGGCCAGCACCTCGTCGACGATCCGGTTCAGTTCTTCCAGCTCGGCGCCCTGGTAGCGGCGGTAGATGGTGCGCAGGAAGGTGCCGCGGTCCTTCCGCTCGGCCGCGATCAGCTTCGGCAGCTTGCGCACCATCGCGCTGATCTCACCGAACCGCTGGTGGCTGTCCAGCTCCGGCAGCCGCATCCACAGGTAGGTCTCGATCACGTTCGAGGACAGCAGCGTGCCGTCCATGTCGAACGCGGCAATGACTAGTTCACCGTTCGTCGAGCTGTCGCTCGGCTCGAGCTTCTTCAGCGTGCCGGCGGTCTCGGCGAGCGCCTTGTTCCGCTTCTTCCGTACGACGTCCAGCCGGCGCAGCGAGTCCGTGACGCTCGGGCAGTGCACCTCCTGCAGGTAGTACTGCCAGTCCACCACGGACGAGTCGCACCAGAACTTCTCCCGGTCGTCGCCTTCCAGCGCATTGTGCAGCGCCAGCACGTTGTCGTCGATGAACTGCAGCTCGGCCTGCGCGTACTCGGCGTACAGGTCCATGTAGCGGCGGAGGAAGTCGAGCCGGCGCTTCTGCACGTCCAGCTCGCGCGCGTACTTGCGAACGCGTTCGCTGCGCGGGACATGGGTGATGACCTGGTCGGCGATCTTGTGGGCCCGTTCGCCGTACCGCAGCATGGTCTCCACCGAGTCGCCGCCGGGGAACTTCCACACCGGCAGCCGGACGGAACCCCGCTCCCCCAGATCGAACGGATGCCTGGAGAAGTACGCGCGCACCCCGGCGTACAGCTGTTCGAAGGTCAGCGGGTTCCGCGCGCCGGAACTGACGTGGTAGTACTCCGGCTTCGACGGCTCGGGCTCGGTGGCCATCACGGCACAGATCGCGCCGACGACGTGGTCGACCGGGATGATCTCCACGACCGAGTCCGGGCTGGCCGGGAACTCCGGCAGTTCGCCGCGGCCGTACGCCAGGATCAGCGGCTCGGCCATCTTGAAGCCCTCGATCCAGCCCGGGTACGGGCTCTGGAGCGCGGACTCGATGATCGCCGGCCGCACGATCGAGGTCGGCAAGGTCTTGGCGAACTCCTCCACCACGCGCTCGCCGAGTGCCTTCGTGAAGGTGTAGCAGTCGGTCCAGCCGAGGCTGCGGGCCCGCTCGGTGCCGGTCTCGACCAGCCTCTTCGCAACCCACTCGGTACGCCGCCGCTCGGTGTCGGCGGCCGCGGTCAGGTGACCCGCGCGGCGGTGCAGCTTCTCCGACTGCTTGCGGAATTTGGCCAGCATCGCGGCGCCCCGGGAGGCCTCCTCGATCCGGTCCTTCATCGCCATCCCGGCCTTGGTCTCGGCGCGCCAGTCGACATTGTGCTCGACCGGGCCCTCGGGGATCGCGCCGCGGCGACGGCCCGCGGTGTAGGCGGTAGAGATGTGGATGTAGTGCACGGGGCGCTCAGTCACTGCGCGACTTTCAAGAACGCGCTCGAGCAAGCTCTTCGTGCCGAGCACATTGGTGGTGAACGCCTCATGGATCGGCGGGTCGAAGCTCACGTCACCGGCGCAGTGCACCACGATGTCGAGATCCCGCGGCAAGGCCGGTACGTCAGACAGGTCGCCCTCGACCACCTCGACCCGGGCCGCACTCAGCGCGGCGGCATCGGCGTACGGGGTGCCCGCACCGTAGAACGGCTGGAAGATGTCCTTCTTCAGCAGTTGCGCCATCCGGTCGGCACCGGTCAGCGAGCCCTTCCGCCTGATGATCGCGACCACCGTCGTACCCGGCAGGTCGCCCAGCATCCGGTGCAGCAACGCCTCACCGACGAAGCCGGTGACGCCGGTGACCAAGACCTTCTTATCGGCCAGCTTGTCGGCCAGACTCACTTGGTGCCTCCACGGGTTAGTTCGAGCGCCTCGGCCAGGGTGAACGCCCCGGCGTACAGCGCCTTGCCGACGATGACGCCCTCGACCCCGTCGCCTACCAGCGTGATCAGCGCGCGCAGGTCGTCGAGGCTGGAGACGCCGCCGGAGGCGACGATCGGCTTGTCGGTCCGGGCGCACAGGTCCCGGTAGAGCTGCAGGTTGGGCCCTTGCAGCATGCCGTCCTTGGTCACGTCGGTGACGACGTACCGCTCGCAGCCGGCCTGCTCGAGACGCTCCAGCACCTCGTACAGGTCGCCGCCTTCCTTGGTCCAACCCCGAGCGGCCAGGGTGCGGCCGCGCACGTCCAGGCCGATCGCGACCCGGTCGCCGTACTCCGCGACGATGCGGTCGCACCACTCCGGGTTCTCCAGCGCGGCCGTGCCGATGTTGACCCGCCGCGCGCCGGTCTGCAGAGCTGCTGCGAGTGAGTCGTCGTCGCGGATCCCGCCGGACAGTTCCACCTGTACGTCGAGCCTGCCGGTAACGTCGGCAAGCAGTTCACGGTTGCTGCCGCGGCCGAAAGCGGCATCCAGGTCGACCAGGTGGATCCAGTCCGCCCCGGCCTCCTGCCAAGCCATCGCCGCGGCCAGCGGGTCACCGTACGAGGTCTCGCTACCGGCGGCGCCCTGCACCAGCCGGACGGCCTGCCCGTCCGCCACGTCCACGGCAGGGAGCAGCACCAGGTTCTCAGACATGGGCCACACCCTAAATGGC
>JAWWOY010000539.1:0-4716 GCA_033851195.1 Kribbellaceae bacterium
TCTGGTCCGGGTGGGCCGTGTTCCAGGCCGCCACCATCTGCTTGCCCCAGGCAACCTCTTCGGCGTTGTTCGAGAGCCAGACGGTGATCGGGCCGCGGGCCTGGGCCGCAGCGTCCGCGCTGCCGCCGCCGCTACCGCCTCCGCAGGCGGCTGCAGCGCCGGCCAGGGTGATTGCGAGCAGTGCGGATGTGACCTTGCGTTTCATGACTCCTCCAACGGATCAGCGGGGGTAGCGGTGGACCGCCGGACGACGAGGCGGGCCGGGGGAAGTTCCACGTCGGCCACCTCCCCGCCTTCATCGATGAGCAGGTTGAGGGTGCGGGCAGCCGCCTCGCCGAAGCCGAACGGATCGGCCCGCACCGTGGTCAGGCCCGGGTGGACGAACTCGGCCAGCTCACTGTCGTCGTACCCGGCGACACTCAGCCGCCCGGGTACAGTCAGTCCGGCCTCGTGCGCGGCGCCGATGCCGGCGATCGCCATCCGGTCGTTCGCATAGACGATCGCCGTGGGCGGCTCCGCCAAGGCGAGCAGCCGCTTGGTCGCCTCGGTGCCACCGGCAGCGGTGAAGTCGCTGCCCTCGATCGCCACCGGCTCCAGCCCGGCCCCGGCAAGGGCGGCGACGAAAGCATCCTGACGCGCCGTGGCGTGCACGAACGCCGGCGGCCCGGCCACGTGCGCGATCCGGCGATGCCCGAGCTCGAGCAAATGCTCGACCACGGCGATCGTGCCGGGCCGGTCGTCGAGACAGACCGCGGGGAATGGCGAGGGACCCTCGGGCCGGTTCAGTGTCACCGCAGGAAGGCCGAGCTCGGTCAGCAACCCGATCCGCGGGTCGTCGTGCCGCAGGTCGGACAAGAACACCCCGTCCACCCGGCCGTCCTGTGCGAGCCGCCGGTAGCCGGCCGCCTCGTCCTCGCCGGGGGGGACGACCTGCAGCACCAGAGCCTGCCCCCGGGAGGCCAGGACGCTCTCCACCCCGGCGATGAAGGCCGGGAAGAAGGGGTCCGAAGACAGTACGGCCGGGTCCCGGGTGATCACGAGCCCGAGCGCGAACGCCTTCGAGACCGACAGTGACCTGGCCCGATTGCTCGGCCGCCAGCCCAGCTCGTCGGCCGCGGCAAGGATCCGATCGACCGTCGCCTGCGCCAGCCCCGGGCGGCCGTTCAACGCGAAGGAGACCGCACCTTTGGACACCCCGGCACGGCGCGCCACATCCGCGATCGTCGGTCGCTCTCTGCTCATCAACGTCCCTGACTGAGGGTTTGAACCGGTTTAGGTGGCTACTAAACCGGTACAAACCCTCGCCGTCAAGACCTCAGCGCAGTAACGCGCTGACTGAGCGTTTCCGCGCACTCGTTGCAGAGGCCCTGACCGCAGCCCGGGCGGGTGGCTTGGCTGTGGCCAATGCCGATGGCTTGTGCGACCGATGATGGAGGTTCAGTGGGGCAGGCTGGCTGCGGCGGCGCGGAGGTAAGTGTCGGCGGAGGCGAAGTCGGCGAGGACCTCGGCGGCGGTGCGCTCACGGTCGAGAGCACCCACGCCCTGACCGGCGTACAAGGAGGACGTGGTGACGTCGGCGGCGCGGACTGCGGCGGTGAATCGTTGGTGGGCGGCGGCGTCGGACTTCAGCAGAGCTTCGCGGCCTTCCCAGTCGTCGAAGAAGTCGTTGCGCAGGGCACGGCCACCGAACTCATCGGGCCAGCCTGCGCGGGACGCGGCGTCGAAGACCGTGCCGTACACCGTGGCTGTTTCGTCGGCCTCGATCAACCGGCGGCGGACCGGTTCGGCCGTCATCGCCTCGACGCAGGTGAGGAACGCGGTGCCGATCCAGCCGCCTGCGGCTCCGGCGGCGAGAACAGCTGCGAGACCGCGAGCACCAGAGATGCCACCGGCGGCGAGGACCGGCAGGTCGACGGCGTCCAGGATCGCTTGCAGCAGAGGCAGAGTGCCGACTGCGTTCCGGCCGTGACCGCCTGCTTCGGCGCCGCGGGCAACGATCACGTCGACGCCCGCCGCCACTGCTTCGCGCGCGTCAGCGACGGTGCCGGCTTGCGTCGCGACCACGATTCCCGCCGCCTGCAAGGGCCCGACGTACGGCGTGTAGTCGCCGAAGCTGAGGGACACCAACGCCGGGCGCAACCGGAGTACGGCCTCGAGGTGTTCGGGTCGTTCGGCCATCGCCCAGGCCATCAGTCCGACACCGTACGGCTTGCCGCTCTCGGCGGCGACGGCGCCCTGCTCCAGGATCCAGTCGGCGCTGACGGCCGATCCCGCGCCGAGCATGCCCAGGCCGCCCGCCGAGGAGATGGCCGCGGTCAACGCGCCACCGCTGACGCCCGCCATCGGCGCCCCGACCACCGGCACCGTCAACCCGAACCGCTCGGTCAGCGAGGTCCGCATCCCGGGTGCTCCTCTCGAAATGAACGGACCGCCGACCTCAGCTGCGAGGCCGGCGGTCCGGGTGGTGCTGGTCAGTTCTTGTAGACGTCCGACTGGGGGTCGCCGTGGCAGCGCTTGTACTTCTTGCCGGAGCCGCAGGGGCAGGCTACGTTGCGCGGGGTGCCGGCGTACTCCAGAGCGCCAGGGTCGGCTGTATCGGTGTGCACCGAGACCTCCTCGTCGCCGTCTATCGTCGGCGCCGAGTAGGACAACCGCTGTGGGCGGTTCGAGTTCGACAGCCCCTTGGCCCTGATCCGCGGCGTGTCCTGCGGGCGGGGCGTGTCCTGCTCCTGCTCGTCCAGTGCCGTCGCGGCCTGGCGGCCCGGGAACTCGGCGACCGGTGCGCCCGGCACCAGGACGTCCTCGTTCTCGTCTTCGTCGTCGCCCAGCAGCTCCAGGTCCAGGTCCAGGTCCGGCTCGGGCTCGGGCTGGAGCGCCTCGAGGTCGATCTCGGCGTTGAAGATGAAGGCGACCGACTCCTCCTTGATGGACTCCATCATGGCGGCGAACATGTCGTAGCCCTCGCGCTGGTACTCGACCAGCGGGTCGCGCTGAGCCATCGCGCGCAGGCCGATGCCCTCGCGCAGGTAGTCCATCTCGTACAGGTGCTCGCGCCACTTGCGGTCCAGCACCATCAGCACCACCTGGCGCTCCAACTCGCGCATCCTCGCTGAGCCGATGGTCTCCTCGCGCCGGGCGTACGCTTCGCGGGCGTCCTCGATGAACCGCTCGATCAGGAAGTCCTGGGTGAGTCCGGCCCGGTCGCCGCCGGCCTCCTCGATCAGGTCCTCCTCGGTGATCTCGGTCTGGTAGAGCGTCCGGAGCGCGGTGAACAGTGCCTCCAGGTTCCAGTCCTCGGCGAACCCGTCGGCGGTCGCACCCTGGACGTAGCCCTGCACGGTCTCGTCGAGCATGTCCTGGACCTGCTCGTGCAGGTCGGCGCCCTCGAGCACCCGGCGACGCTCGTCGTAGACCACGTGCCGCTGCCGGTTCATCACGTCGTCGTACTTGAGGATGTTCTTCCGGGTCTCGAAGTTCTGCGCCTCGACCTGGGACTGGGCCGACGCGATCGCCTTGGTGACGACCTTGTTCTCCAGCGGCACGGTGTCGTCGTCCTGGCGTGACATCGCCCAGTCGACGATCTCGCGCTTGAACAGCCGCATCAGCTCGTCCTCGAGCGACAGGTAGAAGCGGGACTCGCCCGGGTCGCCCTGCCGCCCGGACCGGCCGCGAAGCTGGTTGTCGATCCGGCGCGACTCGTGCCGCTCGGTGCCCAGCACGTACAGACCGCCGGCCTCGGTGACCTCGTGCTGCTCGTCCTTCACCTGCTGCTCGAACTGCTCCAGCACCTTCGGGTACTCGGCTTCGTACTCCTCGGCAGCCTCGACCGGGTCGATGCCGCGGGCGCGCAGATCCTTGTCGGCCAGGTGCTCGGGGTTGCCGCCGAGGATGATGTCGGTACCACGGCCGGCCATGTTGGTGGCGACCGTGACCGCGTTCTTGCGACCGGCCTCGGCGACGATCGCCGCCTCCCGGGCGTGCTGCTTGGCGTTCAGCACCTCGTGGGCGATGCCGCGCTTCTTCAAATGCGCCGACAACCGCTCGGATTTCTCCACGCTGGTGGTGCCGACCAGGATCGGCTGGCCGGTCTCGTGCCGCTTGGCGATGTCGTCCACCACGGCGTCGAACTTGGCGTCCTCGGTGCGGTAGATCAGGTCGCGCTGGTCCTGGCGAACCATCGGCTTGTTGGTCGGGATCGGGACCACGCCGAGGCCGTAGATCTTCGAGAACTCGGCCGCCTCCGTCATCGCCGTACCGGTCATGCCGGCGAGCTTCTTGTAGAGGCGGAAGTAGTTCTGCAGGGTGATGGTCGCCAGAGTCTGGTACTCCTCCTTGATCTCGACCTTCTCCTTGGCCTCGATCGCCTGGTGCAGACCCTCGTTGTAGCGACGCCCGATCAGGGTTCGGCCGGTGTGCTCGTCGACGATCAGCACCTCGCCGTCGACGACCACGTAGTCCTCGTCCTTGCGGAACAGGTCCTTGGCCTTCAGCGCGTTGTTCAGGTAGCTGATCAGCGGCGTGTTCGCCGACTCGTAGAGGTTGTCGATGCCGAGCCGGTCCTCGACCTGGTCGATCCCGGCCTCGATGATCGCGACCGTCCGCTTCTTCTCGTCCACCTCGTAGTCGGCCACCGGCAGGGCCTCCTCGGCCACCTTGTCGTCGGCGATCCGCGGCTTCAGCTTGGCGGCCAGGTTCGCCATCTCGACGTACCAGCGC
>JAWWOY010000756.1:0-3606 GCA_033851195.1 Kribbellaceae bacterium
GTCACCGGCATCACGACCTACCGTAAGCAGGCGCTCGCCACGCATGCCGAAGAAGTCTTCGATCAGAGTGTTCCCGGTCGGCTGGTGCTGATCACCTGTGAGGACTGGAACGGCAAGATCTACCTCAGCAACGTGGTCGTGATCGCCGTACCCACGGCGTGACCGCCCGGACCTGCCAGCCTGTCCCCGCGATGGCGTACCGTGCTCGGCTGTGACGATCGATGAGGTGGACAGCGCGGACCACAGCGCGCCGGACGTTTCGTTCGAAGGTCTGGTCGCGGCGATGCCGGACTCAGTGCGGGAGGTCTTTCCGACCACCCGGTGGCGGCTGGAAAAGTTGTGGGCACTGGAGTTGAAGACCGAGCCGGTCGAGATCGCCGACCTGGCCTGGATGTTCGACCTGCCGCTGTGGCAGCTGGACGGTGAACGGTTCAAGCTGATGCCGAACAAGGTCGCCACGACGCCGATGAATTTCCGGCCGCACTATGAGCGGGTGATGGCGGCGGATCTGGACTACCCGATCCACCTGGTCGCCTATCGCGGGCGGCTCGTCGTACTGGACGGGGTGCACCGGTTGCTGAAGGCGCACTTCCTCCGCCGCCGCTGGATCGAAGGCAAGATCGCCACCGCCGCCCAACTCCAGGAGTGCGTCGCCACCGACTGATCGGAGTCGCTCAGACTGCAAACAGGTGGAGCTTGACGCCGATCGAGGCCGCGAGGTGGGTCAGGTCGTCAGGATCGCTTGTCACTACGGACGCTTGTTGCTGGACCGCGGTGACCACCACTATCGCGTCCACCACATCGGTGGTGCTCGATGCTCGGCAGACGATGCCCGCGGCTCGGCCGGTTCGCTGGTCGTCGGAAACGATGTCGCAACCTTTGAGAGCGCGGGAGATCTGATGCTGAGGTCCACCCCTCCAGGCCTGGGCAAGAACGACAACAGGCACTATCGGACGGATGTGAGCAGCAGTCAGTTCGTCGTGCAAGGCGAGGAAGTCGGGGTCGCGTCGCTCGGCGGCCAGCAGGGCGCCGGTGTCATAAACGATGGTGCGCACTAGCCGGCCGTCTGCCAATGGTCGTCGTCTAGCAAGCCGGCTTCCATCATGAACTCGCGGGCGCGTTGCCGGGACTCGTCTGGTAGTTGACCATGCTCGACCTCATACTCGGCAAGCAGTTCCCGGGCAGCAGCGCGACCTGCCGCGTGCAACGCTGCTGCATGCGCTTTCTCGACAGCGGCTTCGGCCAGCCATGCGGAGACTGGCTTACCCGCTTCAGCGGCTGCCGCTTTGATCGTTTCTTCGACCTCTGGTGGCACCGAGATCGATAGCTTTCGGGCAGTCATAGCCTCACTATAAGCTCCGGTAGGAATGCATTCCTACCGGAGGTGGCGGGTGTCGCCTCGGCTGTGTCAAGGTGTGGCCGCGGCGATGACGTACCAGATCAAGTGGCGCGCCACCTGGCTGCCGAGCGGACGAGCATCGAGACTGGTTGATGATCCGTCATCGGTATGATTGCTGGCATGTCATCTGAAGAGGAATATGCCCCCAGCCCTACTGACTGGGTCCGCGAGGCGGTCGAGAAGATCGATAGCACGGGTACCACCGAGTCGGCAGGCTTCAACGGAATGGGTGTCGTGCTGCTGACCATGCGCGGCGCCAAGTCCGGCAAGATCCGCAAGGTCCCGGTGATGCGGGTGGAGCACGACGGCGTGTACGCCGCGGTCGCGTCGCTCGGCGGCGCCCCGAAGAACCCGGTCTGGTACTACAACCTGAAGGCAGACCCCAAGATCCGGCTGCAGGACGGCGAGACCGCCGGTGCGTACGTCGCCCGGGAGATCGAGGGCGAGGAGTACGACCTGTGGTGGAAGCGGTCGGTCGCGGCCTACCCCGAGTACGAGGAGTACCAGAAGAAGACCAGCCGGGTGATCCCGCAGTTCGTGCTGGAGCCGGTCATCGACTGACAGTCGGTCGATAGCCGAGCCAGACCAAGCGCGCATCAGCGGGAAGTAAAGTTCGTCAGAACATCCACCGCGGATCGGTATCCGGTCATCAGGCGAGCACCCGCCTTGTGAGACGCTGGCGCGGGTAGTTCGACGCGTTGCGTCGACCGATTTCTGGGAGACCTCCTGACCACACACGACGCGGTGCAGGAACCGTTCGTCGGGTCGACGCGGCTGCGTCTGGCCGGACTGGCGCTGCATGCCTATACCGCAAGCGGGACGGTACTCGCGCTACTGATCGTGATCGCCGCCATCGACGGCGACGCGGTCCGCGCACTCTGGCTCGGCCTGGCCGCGCTGGTCATCGACGGCACCGACGGGATGATCGCGCGCCGGCTTCGGGTGAAGGAGACGATCCCGTGGTTCGACGGGGCCAGGCTGGACGACATCGTCGACTACCTGACCTACGCGTTCGCACCGATCGTGTTGCTCTGGACCGGCGACTACCTGCCGCACGGTGCGCTGGGCGCCGTACTGGCCGCGCTGCCGTTGCTTGCCTCGAGCTACCAGTTCTGCCGGGTCGATGCGAAGACTGACGACCACTTCTTCCTGGGCTTCCCGAGTTACTGGAACGTGGTCGCCTTCTACGTCGTGGTGCTCGGTCTCAGCCCGACCGCGACCGGCATCATCCTGCTGGTCTGCTCGATCCTGGTGTTCGTGCCGGTGAAGTACGTCTATCCGTCGCGGACCAGGGTGTTCCGGTCGATGAACCTGCTCACCACCGCGATCTGGCTGGCGGCGTACGCCCTCCTGCTGGCCCAGATGCCGAACCCGAACCCGTTGGTGGTCGCGGTCTCGCTCGCCTATCTCGTGTACTACGGGGCGCTGAGCCTCTACCTCACCTTCTGGGTGCCCCGGCGCGTGAAGGCTGCCTGAGTGGTACTCGGACTCGGCGCGGCGCTCGGGGCCGCGGTGCTCTTCGGTGTCGCTGCGATCCTGCAGGCGGTCGGCTCGCGCAAGGTGCCGACCGGCTCCGAGCTCGATCTACGCCGCCTGGCTTCGTTCGTCGGCGCGCTGCTCCGGCAACCCGCGTTCCTGGGGGCGCTGCTGCTGAACCTGGCCGGCTTCAGCCTGCACTTCGTCGCCCTTAGGTTGCTGCCGCTCTACCTAGCGCAAGCGGGGATCGCGGCGAGCCTGGTGGTGACCGCGTTGCTGGCGACCCATTTGATGAGCGACCAGTTGAGCGCGGTGGAGTGGTCGGCCGTGATCGGCGTCTGCGTCGGGCTCGGCCTGCTCGCCCTGTCAGCCGGCGCGGCGGGCGCCGCCACCCAGCATCACGGCCTGACGGTAGGCCTGATCGTCGGGCTCGTCTGCATTGCCGTGCTCGGTGGATTCGCGAGCCGCTCGCAGCACGGGATGGCGACGGCTCTGCTCGGCCTGCTGGCAGGACTCGGGTACGCCGGGGTCGCGATCTCAGCCCGGCTCCTGCAGGACGGATCGATCGGGCAGCTCCTCAGCAGCCCCACGACGTACACGTTGCCTGTGAGCGGGGCGCTGGCGTTCATCCTCTACTCGCTCGCGCTGCAGCGTGGTTCGGTGACGCTAGCCACCACCCCGATGATCGCGCTGCAGACGGTCACCCCGGCGGCGGTCGGCGTACTCGTCCT
>JAWWOY010000759.1:0-3326 GCA_033851195.1 Kribbellaceae bacterium
TGGTGGGAGATCATCCAGAAGTACAAGGTGTCGATCCTGTACTGCGCGCCGACCGCGATCCGGACCTTCATGAAGTGGGGTGCGGACATCCCGGCGAAGTTCGACCTGTCGACCCTGCGGGTGATCGGCTCGGTCGGTGAGCCGATCAACCCTGAGGCCTACATCTGGTACCGGGAGTACATCGGCGGGAACAAGGCGCCGGTGGTGGACACCTGGTGGCAGACCGAGACCGGCATGCACATGATCTCCCCGCTCCCCGGCGTCACCGCAGGCAAGCCGGGCGCGGCGATGAAGGCCCTGCCGGGCGTCTCGGCCGAGGTGGTCGACGATGCGGGCAAGCCGGTACCGAACGGGTCCGGCGGCTACCTGGTGCTGACCAAGCCATGGCCGGCCATGCTGCGCACGCTCTGGGGCGACGACGAGCGGTTCAAGGAGACGTACTGGTCGCGCTGGCCCGGGTTGTACTTCGCCGGCGACGGCGCGAAGAAGGACGAGGACGGCGACCTTTGGCTGCTCGGCCGGGTGGACGACGTGATGAACGTGTCCGGCCACCGGCTGTCCACCACCGAGATCGAATCCGCGCTGGTGTCCCACCCGAAGGTCGCCGAAGCGGCTGTGGTGGGGGCCTCGGACCCGACCACCGGTCAGGCCATCGCGGCGTTCGTGATCCTGCGGTCCGAGGCCGGCGACGGCGGTCCGGACGTGGTGCAGGAACTGCGCAACCACGTGGCCAAGGAGATCGGCCCGATCGCGAAGCCGCGGCAGATCATGGTCGTCGCCGAGCTGCCCAAGACCCGCTCCGGCAAGATCATGCGCCGCCTGCTCCGCGACGTCGCCGAGAACCGCGAGGTCGGCGACGTCACCACCCTGGCCGACTCCACCGTGATGGACCTGATCAAGTCCAACCTGGAATCCGGCAAGTCCGACGAGGACTGACCGCACTCCGTTGCCGAAAACCCCCTGGCTCACCCGGGGGGCCTTCGCCGTACTGCGGCCTGGACCGTGCGGGCTCTAGTGTTCCGTGGACAGCAGGTGGAACCCAGCGGCTGAGGACGGGTAGAACGTGAGTGTCGAGGCGATGACGACGTTGGTCGCGATCATCCACGCCGGCCTGGCCGCCGCCTGGGTCGGCGGGATGACCTACTCGCTGTTCGTTGTGCAACCCAAACTGAAGAAGTACTTCGGTCCGGACGAGGACTCCCGGGAGGCGCTCACCACTGTGATTGCCTCAGGCAACCGCTACAAGGTGCTCGCCCTGGTCGCGGCGATCACCGGCACCGGCCTGATCCTCCTGCTGCTGAACCACCAGCACTGGTGGATCCACGCCCTCAAGGCCGTCCTGCTGCTCGCGGCGACCAGCGTCTTCTGGCGCGTCTCCTGGCACCACTGGCCCCACCGCATCTTCGCCACCCCCACCGAGCGCCCCGCCCTCCAACGCCAGCTCAGAATGCTGGCAACAACCATGCTCGGCCTGGCCGGCGCCGCCTTCGCTCTCGGCGTGGCGGCCGCCCACCGCTGAGATCCGAGCCAGTTATCGACGGGGCGCTCGATAGCGGGGTGGACGACCGGCTGGTGGATGGGATGCGGTGTTCGGGCCTTCACATCGCGCGGTAAGCGATGGTCAGGTCGTAGCGGTCGGAGCGAAAGACCGATCGGCCGAACTCGATCGCTTCGCCCGAGGCGGTTCGCGGGGCTGAGGTGATGACCAAGCACGGCGTGCTGGAATCGATGCCAAGCAACTCCGCGTCGGCCGGGCCGGGCGGTGACGCGACGATCGAGGCGGAGACCATGCCGAGCGTGACACCCCAACGGGACGACAGTTCGTCGTAGAGGGAGGCGTCGGCGAAGTCGAGGTCGTCGAGGCCCGGGTAGCGGCGCAGTGACAGATTGGTGCGCTCGATCGCCATCGGCTCGCCGTCGGCGGTGCGAAGGCGGACCAGGTGCAGGACCGGAGTGCCGGCTGGTTCCTCGAGTTCGCGGGCGAGTGTCTCGTCGGCGGTGCCGACGCGGTGGTCGAGCACCTTCGCTCCCGGGGTGAGGCCGCGGGCGCGCATGTCCCGACTGAAGCCCGAGGTGAGCATCCGATGCGGGCGCGGTTCGTCGACATAGGTGCCGCCACCGGGCCGGCGTGCCACGAGACCCGCCGCGACCACTCGGTCGACCTCCTGGCGAACCGTCATCCGGGCGACGCCGAACCGCTCGGCCAGCACACGTTCCGAGGGCAGCACGGTACCGGCGGCCAGGCTCCGGGCGAGCTTCTGGAGAATCTCGCGGATCTGGTCGCCCTTCGGCCGGTCGCTACGCAGCTCCGTCGGGAGTGCTGCGAGGTCACCGGGGTTGTTCCTTGGGCGGGCCATGAGGTCAAGTATCCCTACGCACACACGCGGCAAGCCGGCTTTGCCGCAGAGGTAACTTGGGGGGATGAGCCCCGCACAGTTCGTGAAGGAGAACGTTCCTACCGGCGAGTGGAAGCGCCAGGGTAACCGGTTCACCGGGCGGATCTCCCGGGATTCGGCCTCGGCCCCCGGCGATGGACCAGACGACCAGAACCGCTGGCCGGTCGAGCCCGGCCGGTACCGGCTGGTGGTCAGCCTGGCCTGCCCGTGGGCACACCGCGCGGTGATCGTTCGCAAGTTGCTCGGGTTGGAGGACGCGATCAGCCTGGCGGTGGTGGACCCGATCCGCGACGAGCTGGGTTGGCGCTTCACCCTTGACCCCGGCGAGCAGGACCCGGTGCTGGGGATCCGGTACCTGGCCGAGGCGTACCAGGCCAGCGACCCGGACTACGAGGGCCGGGTGACGGTGCCCGCGATCGTGGACACGGTGTCCGGTCTGGTCGTCACGAACGACTACCCGCAGATCACTTTGGACATGTCCACCGAGTGGGTCGATTTCCACCGGGCCGGCGCGCCGCAACTGATCCCGGCAGAGCGCCAGGAGATGGACGAGCTGATCGCGGAGATCTACTCCGACGTGAACAACGGTGTCTACCGGTGCGGCTTCGCGACCAGCCAGGAGGCTTACGAGACGGCGTACGACGCTCTGTTCGCGCGGCTCGACGTTCTCGAGCAGCGGCTGGCGGACCGGGAGTATCTGCTCGGTGACACCCTGAGCGAGGTGGACGTCCGGCTGTTCACCACGCTGGTGCGCTTCGACGCGGTCTACCACGGGCATTTCAAGTGCAACCGGGTGAAGCTGACCGAACTGCCGAACTTGTGGGCTTACGCGCGGCGGCTGTACCAGTCGCCCGGGTTCGGCGAGACGGTCGACTTCGACCACATCAAGCGGCACTACTACCTCACCCACGACACCATCAACCCGACCGG
>JAWWOY010000763.1:0-4413 GCA_033851195.1 Kribbellaceae bacterium
GCGGCCTTTGCTGCTGCCGACTTCCTAGCGTCAGCTCCAACCATGACATCACACGCCCTTCCCTTGGGATGGTCGCTGGTGGGGTTCCATACATGCGCATCCCAGCAGCTCATGCTCAGGTTCGGCAAAGCTGCCCGGATCTTTCCTACCCATAGGGCTGTACGCGGCGTAACGTGCCCGCCGGTTCCTGTGGGGTCAGTAACTGTGGCCACTTCTGGCGGCCAGACTCCGTTGATCGGACGCCCCGAGATCAGGCCGCCTCCACAGCTGTCGACGACCTGCGGCGTCGTTGGCTCTCCAGATGGACGCACCCCAGCCCGGCCGGCATATGGATCCCCCGCCCGGTTGAGGTCGATTCCGGCCTGCATTGCGATATTCCTAGCGGTCTGCTCGTGTTTCGCATAGGCGTTGGGGTAGCCAGATACCTGAACAGCTTGCGCCGCGTCGTTGTAAGTCATCGATGGCCAGCCGCTGATATCGACGAGCCCCGGCGGACTGGGAGGATTCGCACCGCCGAAGAACGCCTCAGCGGCATACCGCGGATCCTGAATCTGTGCTGCCGTCCCCCAACCTGCGGATGGTCGCTGCTGAAACAGTCCGACAGAGTCACGATCACCACCGGACAAGTTCAGCAGGTTTGACTCCTGCAGCGCAGTCATCAGTGCAACCAGCGTCGCCTGACCTGGCAACCCTCGGGCAACCGCGACGTCATCGATCAACTTCGCGAAGGCGATCTGATTGGCACGGGTAGGCAGATTCACCTGGGGGTCCTCCTGGACAAGAGGTGCTCCCGGTGCGCAGGCAGCGCTGACTTGATCCTTGCTGACGCCGAACGGGGCCAGCAGGACAAGGCCAAACAATCCCAGCATTGCGGTAACGCCCGCGATCTTCACGACGAAGCCACGACCGACAACCATGCCCGCGGCCCGAGCCAGATCCCGTTCGTCGTACATGGTCAGCCCGTCCGCCGCGTCATGGCCCGGTGCCGCCGTTGACGTCACTGATCGCCCAGGTCGAGCCCTGCGGCACCACCGTCACCAATAGGGGGACTGCGATCCTGCGTGGCTGCTTACCACTGATGTCAATCACAACGTTTACAAATCGGCTGAGACGCGTAATTGTATCTGTTGGGGCTGTCCCCTCCTTTGGCGCGGATACGACGGCAGAGAAGACGTTGGATGTACCGCCCTCCGTCTTGAGCGCGTCGTAAGTGGAGTCACCCTGGGCTGTGAAGCTGGCAGCCATTTCAGCCGTCATGTATTGGGAAGCGTTAGTGACGAGCTCGTCGTACGTCTCGGTCGAAGGGTTCCGGGTGTAAAACAACCTCGCCCACGCATTCACGACGCGGCTTGCATCTGCGATGGCGACCGCGGACGGGCGCTCGGTCTGCACGGGCGGGGTCGAGTCAGTGGATCCCGGCTGAGACGAATCTCCTGCCGTGGGCAGCCCGCTCGTTCCAAGTCCCGTCGGCAATGGAAGAGGATCTGCGGGAGTGAGCAGACCTACGGGCTCCTGCGTCCTGTCTCTCCCAAGAATCTTCGGCAGACCGCCTCCGATGCCCAGCACGATGATCGCGAGCAAAACGATGACAATCACGATGCTGACCGGACTGACTGGTTCTGCCTGCCGCTGGTCACGTAGCCAAGCCATTCGCTGCGCGTGGTCGTCGCGCCGCCAGTCCTTCTTGGCGCGACGACGATCCCGTCGGCTCAGATCGTCTACCTCCGGCGGATATTCGTAATCATTTCGCATGACGTCACGCCAGCCATTCGGCCGACCAGGACCTTCCCGGTCCTCCTGGTCCCGCTGACGTCCACGGCGGCCACCAGGATCTCTCGACGAGCCTTGATCCGAGCGATCCTTGTGTTCATCGTTGCGATTGCGCGGCGGCACCTGGCTCACCTACGGCTCGGCACAAGGACGGTGACGCCGTCCTTCGTGACCGAGGAGTAGTCACGGAACCGGCGTTGCGGCGCCGACGGAGCACGACGCCTGTCACGCGGCGCCTTCGGCGGGCCATCCCGGAGACTTGCCGAGTGTGAATGTGCTCGTGGCTCGTATCTCGCCCCGCCAGACCCCACGGTCGAGGTGCGTCGGCTGTCACGCCCCTTCTGTGAGCCAGTGATGCTCAAGGGGCTAGCGACTCCAGAGGCACTCACGGACAACGTGCGCCGCACATCAGACTTCGAGCCCACAGATGTCGCACCGAGCGAAGCCCCTGTACCCACCCCCTCTCGCGTCTGCCCGCTCTGTGACAACCGACCCCGACTCCCCGAGGGCGCCGTGCCGCTCGGCGAACCTCCAGCCTCAAGACCGCGCCTGTTCGAAGCCGACACCAGTTCGTTGCTCGCATGCCCCGTCGGCAGAGCGCGCGTGGCTGCGCCAACGGTCGGCGCCTGACGGAACACCCGAACCGAGGTCGACCGTTCAGTACCGGCCTCACGTGAGCCGGTGCGGTCGCGACTGCGCTCATTGAGGATTGGACTTGCAGCTCTGCTTCCGACGGCGCCCATGATCCGACGTACTGCCCGCATTGCGCCGCGCCGCGCCATGCCGCCCATCACCATGCTGCCGGCACCCGGTCGCATCATCGAGGTCATGCTCTCCAGCAGCCGACGCAGCCGGAATGCCGCGACTAAGATCGCGATGGCGAGCCCACTCACGGGAAGCCAGCCGAGGCTGGAGGTCAGACTGAACACTGCGGTGATCAAGGTCAGGGTCGCGCTGAACACAAGCATCGCGAGAACCGACTGCAGCACTAAGCCGAGCAGGGCCTCGAACCAGTTGACTCCCCATTGCCTGGCTCGACCCGGAATGATCCAGAGGCAGGCAAAGAAGACTCCGACCACCAGCAACAGCAGGCAGCCGACGAAGGCCATCAGAGCCGTAAATGCCAAACCGATACTGAGCACCGCGAACATTGTGGCCGCGATCGCCGCAAGCGTCAGAACTCCGACCCGCCCGAATGGGTTGTCACCCTTGGACCATTTAACAGTGGCCGCGTTGCCCCCACCCTCGGCCTTTGCGATGTCGTTGGCGATGTAGTTCTTCCGCGCATCACCGTCGGTTCCCATGTCGAGAATCGCTTTACCGTAGCGCTGGCATGCTTCAAGCGATCCGAATTCCGCAATACACCAAGGCGTGACGACAAAGCCTCGCCAAGTCGCGTCAGCGGACTTCCGGAGAAGGGTGTCCCGCGTTGAGCCCGCAAAACTCGGCTCAGGCCAACTGATGGGCGTTTGAACGGTGTTACCAAGCGCGGTTTTGGATGGCTCCATGACTGCCTGAGCACCTATCTGTCTGGCACCGTCGACGCCGTTGAGCCATGTCGCCGGCGCCACCGCGAAGCTGGTAGCGAGTACACCTGCGGATAACACCCAGAGGAGCTGTCCCATGGCGCTTCCGCTTGCGCGGCGCTGCATGTATGCCGCCACCGCTCCGAAGGCGAGAGCGGACGGTAGCAGCCAACCCACGAGCTGGGTGTTGATACCGCCAATGGCTCCCGATGCCGTTTCGGTCAGCGGCCTGATGTCGGTAAACGAGAACAACCACCAGCCAACCGAGATTGCTCCCCGGACAATCGCCACGATGTACATCATCATCATGTGCGCGTAGCCGTTGAAGACGGCTTGCATCGGATCCGTGATGCTCTTCTCGAAATCGAGACCGTACACCATCGGGCTGTACTGCTCGAATAGCGTGCGGGTATCTCCATGAGTGAGATCAGGCGTCGGGAGAAGGTCAGCAAACCCGGTGGGGTTAGTCGGCTGCGGATTGCCGCTGGCGGCGAGGGCTGTCTGGCTGGCGAGGATGAAGGAGATCGTTAAGACGGTGAGCGCAGTTCTCAGCCTGCGCGCCCGTTTCATGCGACGTGCTCCTTCTTGCCGGCGCCTTGCCGCTGGCGCTCGTCAGGGCGACTTTCCTCGTTGCCTGCGGACTCTTCCTCGCCGTTCTCGTAGCCGTTGTACATCGCTTCGTTATAGGCGGCTTCGTCGGCTTCCTGGTCGTAGACCTCGTCCGGGCCGATGGGCTCGTCGTAGCGAGCCGCGTGGCGGCGGTCGTGGTTGTCCGCAGGCCGCTCGGGCTCGGGACCAACGGCACCGGCGGATCCCGCGACCGGCTGCCTGGCGGCGGCTTGCCCGGCTCCCGCCTGCTGAGGCGCGCCTTGCTGAGCAGCCGATTGCTGACTGTTGCTGGGATAGGCGGCAGGCTGGGTGGCTGAAGCCAGGGCCGCGGCCTCGGCAGCGGCGATTGGCTCGTCCTCGAAGTCGGCCGCGAAGGGATCTGGCTCCTCGTACGGCGCGATGATCGGCTGGGTGTTCTCGACGTCGTGCTCGCTGACCGGGGTGGTGCGCAGGAGCGCCGCGACTTGCTGGCTCGGGATGTCGATCTGGACCGTGGCGACCTCGTCCC
>JAWWOY010001128.1:0-2607 GCA_033851195.1 Kribbellaceae bacterium
GGCCGCAGGCGGGAGAACCGGTTCGGGAACAACACGATCGTATGGGCGATCACACCGAAGGGCATCGCCAGCTTGAGAGGGAACTGGTGGCGAGTCGAGAGCGCAAGTACGGCGGCGGAAAGTTCAAGTCCGAGCGGCAGCGCCGGTTCTTGTGGGCACAGGTCTCACAAGTGCTTGCTCTAGACAACTAAGTCTTCGGGGAGGGCGAGATCATTAGATGTGATCATTGCCTGGAGCAATAGACACTCATTTCCCATCCTGACCTCAGGCCTGTTATCTCTGGCAACCGAAGGGTGGGAGGTGTCCATACGAAAACCTGCTCAGAAATACCTCCGGCCAGGCGTTTTAGCGCGGCTGGTGGTTCAGGCTCACGCATGCCAACGGGGCGAGCGGTCAGGTGAGAGCCTTGATGGTGAGACCTGCGGCACCGCTCGCTTGATGGAGATGGCCGATCGCGCAGAACGTCTCGTCGTCCAGCCTCCACTGGGCGATGCCTCCGGGGGCGTCTGCGGAAGGAACCAGCACACCGATGTAACGTTCGCTGTCATACAGCTCTGGCCACGGCCGATTGAGTTCGCCCATAACGTCGTCCTGTAGCTGGAACGCCGCCTCCGAGCATGCCCACTCCACTCCACTGTCGAGCCTTAGCGGGAACTCGTGCCCTCCGCAGACCACGATCACGTCCTCAGGGCAAGGATCGGGCGACGACCGTACCGTGCTTGGATCGCTCCACGTAGGGTCGATCCGAAACTCGATCGTGGGCAGGTCAGTGCCAGCGAAGTCCGCTTCCAGCCGGTCATGGATGAAGGTGCAGGCTGCCGTGATCCGGTGCTCCGTCCAAGAGCCTACGAGGCTGCTCATGATGATCACGCCAATCTGCACTTGATGAAGAATTGCTGCACGGTCTTGCCGCCCTTGGCAGCATACGAGGTGCCGACGATCTTGAAGGTCTGACCGCTCTTGTATCTCGGCACCGATTTGCCGTGCTTGTTCTTCACCCTCGCCGGTAGCGAGCCGTGCGGCGGGTAGTCCTGGTTCTTCTTGTCGACGACCTGGCCGTCGATAGTGACCGTCACGTGGTACCAGGCGGCTGGCAACCCCGGATAGGCCCCCCACTGGATGGAGTAGCCAGGACCCCTCTGCTGAACAGACAGCCGTCCATTCTCGTTCTCGTCGGTGTAGTTCGGCGAGCAGGAATGGGTGGTCTGAGACTTCGAGGGAGGAGGATCCGGAGGAGCGCAGCCGTCGGGCTGTGCTGCCAGGATCATCATGGCCACGAACATCAGGGCTGGTCTGGTGGAGACGGTGAGTCGTCTGGCGAATCTCATCGTTGGAGTACCCCTTCCCCGATGGGGGCCGTGTCCTCGTCCTCGTCGTCCCACGGATCGCCGTCGAGCCAGCGAATCTCCGACGCACCGAGATGGCCATGCACGGCCATCAGGTGCTCAATGCTGTCCCAGGTCGATGTGCTGGGAGTCTCCGACAGCCACCGCAGCGCCACGGTCCCATCGAGGAACACAACACCGTGTGCTCGACCTGCCGAACATTGGTCAGGAGGTCCGCCGCTTACGCAAGTGGCGGAACATGACGCTGGACGCCCTCGCCGGCCAAGCTGGCATCACCAAGGGTTACCTGTCGAAGATCGAGAATGGCAACGCCAACCTCGAACGCCGCAAGACGATCAAGGCCATCGCCGTGGCGCTCAGGGTCAGCGTGGCCGACCTGACCGGCGATCACTTCATCGCCGACAAGGCCGACAGCGAGGCGCATGCCGCGATTCCGGACATCCGCATCGCCTTGATGTCCACGACTCTTGAGCTACCCCACGGCACGCCGAACCGAACCATCGAGGAGCTGGCCCTTGAGACCCAACGCCTGGCCGAGGCGCGAGTCAACTGCCAGGACTCCCTCGTTGGCCACGCACTCCCACCGCTCCTGATGGACCTGCACGCAACGGCCACGAACGACAGCAACGACCGCCTACCGGCCTTGCAGTCGCTGGTCCAGGCCACCAACTCGACGGCCCACTTCTTGAAGAACCTCGGTGCCGTCGACCTCGCCTGGGTCGCGGCCGAGCGCGGCCACCAGGCGGCTCAGATCCTGGAAGACCCGCTGTACCTCGCGGCGGCCGACTACGCGCGGGCGCAGGCGCTGATCGGACTCGGGGCCTACGACCGTGCGGACGCCATCGCCCGCAACGCCGTGTCGATGCTGACACCGGAGACGGTCGCCTCGACCGAGGTCTACGGCATGAACGTCCTCGTCACCGCCTTCTGCTCCGAGATGGCAGGCGAGGACCCCGAGGCAGCCCTGCAAGAGGCCCAGGCGTCCGCCGAACGGATCGAGCCGGGGAACGCCTTCTGGCTGAACTTCTCCCGCGCGAACGTCAGCCTGTGGCGACTGTCGATTGCGCTGGAGGCGGGAGACCATGTGAAGGCAGCCGAGGTCGCCGCCGAGGTGCGCCCGTCGGACATCCCCACGAAGACCCGCCGTCTTCGGTTCCTGGTCGACCACGCGCGCGCACTGCACGCACTGAGGGGAAGAGATGCTGAGGTCATACAGCTCCTGCATCAGGCCGAGAGGCTCGGCGCGACGCGGACCCGGCAC
>JAWWOY010000800.1:0-6856 GCA_033851195.1 Kribbellaceae bacterium
CCAGCAAAGGTTCTGCTTGATCGGGCCTGTACCGATTGCGGCCGCCCGCATGGCAAGGTGCAGGCGATCGATGCCCAGGGCATCCAGCTCTCGGTGTCCCACTCCGGCGACCTGATCGCGGTCGCCTTCCACTCCGGTACGCCGGTGGGCGTGGACGTGGAGCAGGTCGATCCGGCGATCGAGGCCGACTCGCTGGCAGCCGTGAGCCTTGCCGAGGTCGAGGCGTTGGACCTGACCAGATACGGACCAGCCGAGCGGGCGCAGGCGTTCACGACGTACTGGACTCGCAAGGAGGCAGTGGTGAAGGCGACGGGTCACGGCATGCGCGCCAACCTGCGGGACGTGGTCGTCAGCTCGCCGGATCAGCCGGCGGCGCTGCTGAAGTGGCCCGGGTACGAGGGTCCGATCGCACTGACCGATCTGGACGCGGGTGCCGGCTACACCGCCGCTCTGGCGGTTCTGTCCGATCGGCAGCCGAAGGTTCACTCCATCGACGCCGGACCGTTACTCAGCCTCGGATCTGGCCCTCTCCCGTGACGATGTACTTGGTCGATGTCATCTCGGGTAGGCCCATCGGGCCGCGGGCGTGCAACTTCTGGGTCGAGATGCCGATCTCGGCGCCGAAGCCGAACTCGGCGCCGTCGGTGAAGCGAGTACTGGCATTCACCACCACCGCCGCCGAGTCGACGGCCTGGACGAAGCGCCGGGCCGCCGACTGCGAACGGGTGATGATCGCGTCGGTGTGACCGGATCCGTAGCGGCGGATGTGCGCCACGGCCGCGTCCAGTGATCCGACCACCGCGGCCGACAGGTCGAGCGAGTTGTACTCGGCGCCGTAGTCCTGATCAGTCGCCGGTACGACGTCCTTGCCTGCAGCAACCACTTGCTCGTCACCATGCACGGTGACACCGGCTTCGGTGAGAGCCGGCAGCGCCTTGGCCAGGAATGCCCGGGCTACCTCGCTGTGAATTAGCAGCGACTCGGTGGCGTTGCAAACACTCGGGCGCTGCGTCTTCGCGTTGAGCAGGATCTTCAGTGCGACGTCCAGGTCGGCATCGGCATCGACGTACACGTGGCAGTTGCCGACGCCGGTCTCGATCACCGGCACGGTCGACTCCGACACGACCGTCTGGATCAGCCCGGCACCACCGCGCGGGATCAGTACGTCGACCAGGCCGCGCGCCTGCATCAATTCCTTCACCGCCGCGCGATCGCCCGGCACGCCCTGGATCACATCTGCGGGCAGCCCGGATTCCTCGGCCGCAGCCCGCAGGACATCCACGATCGCCGCGTTCGACTCTGCTGCCGAGGACGAGCCACGCAACAGAACCGCGTTGCCGGACTTCAAGCAGATGCCGGCGGCGTCAGCGGTCACGTTCGGCCGGGCCTCGTAGATGATGCCGACTACACCGAGCGGTACCCGGACCTGGCGCAGTTCCAGGCCGTTCGGCAGCGTATAGCCGCGCACGACCTCACCGACGGGATCCACCAGACCGGCCAGTTGCTCCAGGCCGGCGGCCATCGCATCCACCCGGGCGGCGTCGAGAGCCAGCCGGTCCACGGTTGATTCCGGCGTACCGGCTTCTCGGGCGGCGGCCACGTCCTTGGCGTTCGCCGCGACGATCCGCTCGGTATTGTCGCGTAGCGCCGCCGCCATGGCGTGCAGCGCGGCGTCCTTGTCGGCCCGGGAGGCCCCGGCCAGCGCATAGGACGCTTCCCGCGCTCGAAGGGCGGACTCGCGGACGGCGTTCGACTCAGTCACTGCTCCATCGTAAGTCGGTTCGGAGCCAGTACGTGCGGGTGTTCGTCGAGTGGGTGGCCAGGTCGAAGCGGGGATCGGGGTGGATCCCTCTCAACGCTGTAGCGGGCGGTACCGCCGCTCGGGCCGGCCGGCAACGCCGTACCGGGGGCGCATCTCGGCCCGGCCGACGGTGACCAGGTGCTCCAGATAGCGGCGGGTACTGCTGCGAGACAGCCCGGTCACCTCGGCGCAGTCGCTGGCGGACAGCCCGTCCTCCGGTGCGTCACCGAGGGCGTGGAGGACCAGCTCGGTCGTCTCGGGGCTGATCCCCTTGGGAGCAGGTGGCGCGCCCCGCCCGACCTGGGCCCGGAAGACCCGATCGACCTCCTCCTGGCGGGCCTCGGTCAGGTCGTGCAACTCGGCCTGATGACCGGCGTACTCCACCAGCCGGGACCGGAGCGACTCGATCTCAAAAGGCTTGACGAGGTACTGGAAGACGCCGCCGTGCAGCGCACTGCGCAGCGTGTCGAGATCCCGCGCGGCGCTGATGACGATGACGTCGACCGCGTAGTCGGCGGACGACTCGCGGAGCCGGCGAAGCACCTCGAGACCGCTCATGTCGGGCAGGTAGATGTCGAGCAGGACCAGGTCCGGCCGCAGCGAGCGGACCGCGGCGAGTGCGTCCGCTCCGGTGCGCGCAGCTCCGACCACCTCGAACCCCGGTTGCCGGGCGACCACGCTCGAGTGCAGCCGCGCGACCATGAAGTCGTCGTCGACAACCAGCACCTGGATCATGCTCTGCCCGCCGGGGTACGGACTGGGAGCGTGGCGACGAACACCGCACCGCCGTCGTTGTGCACCGACACGTCCCCACCACGCTTGCGGCAGACCACCCGGACCAGCGCCAGGCCGATCCCGCGCCCGTCGCCCGATTCGCTCGGCTTGGTGCTGAAGCCATGGGCAAAGACGCGCTGCTCCATGCCACTGTCCACGCCCGGCCCCGAGTCCCGGACCTGCATTCGTACGGCGCCGTCCAGTTGCAGCACCTCGACGGCCACGAACGGGTCCGGGCCGGCACCGGCCGCATCCAACGCGTTGTCGACCAGATTGCCCAGCACGGTCGACACGTCGGTGGCCAGCCGCTCGTCCAGCCGCTGCAGCCGGGTCGTGGGCTCGAGCACGAACGCGGCGCCCCGCTCGGCGGCTTGACTGGACTTGGCGATGAGTAGGGCCGCCACCGCCGGGTCCGCCACCCGGGCGGTGACGCTGGTGGTGAGGTCGGTCTGGTCGGCGGCGACCCGCTGGATGTAGCTGCGGACATCGTCGTACTCGCCGAGCTCGATCAGGCCGCTGACGATGTGCATCCGGTTGCTGAACTCGTGTGCCTGCGCGCGCAGCGTGTCGGTGGTCTTGCGGGTGAGGTCGAGCTCGCGCTGCAGCTCGAGGAGCTCGGTCCGGTCCCGCAAGGTCGCGACCCAGCCGATGTGCCGGCCGTGGCTGCGCACCGGCATCCGGTTCAGCGTCAGCACCCGGCCGTGCAGCGGCAGGATGCGGTCGGTCGCGGCGTCCGTGCCGTCGAAGATCTCCAGCAGCCGGCCGGTGTCGTCGACGCTGGTCAGCAGCCGCCCGGCCGAGGCCAGTGGGATGCCCAGCAGGTGCGCCGCCTCGTCGTTGACCATGGTGATCCGCCGTTCGAGATCGACCGCCAGCACGCCTTCCTTGATGCCGTGCAGCAGCGCCTCGCGCTGCTCGACCAGCCCGGTGATCTCGCGCGGCTCCAGGCCCAGGGTCTGGCGTTTCACGGTTCTTGCCAGCAGCAACGACCCGAGAACGCCCAGGGCACTGGCGATACCAAGGTAGGTGAGCAGGTTGGGCGTCGCCGCTGCGAGGTTGTCCAGCAGGGAAGGGTACTGCCGTCCGACGGCGACCACGCCGTCGGTTTCGCGGGTCTCGACATTGATGATCGGCGCCATCGCCAGGACGGCACCGGTCGCCTCATCCCGACCCATCCAGGAGCGGCCGAGGAACGCTTCGGTCGTCTGCACCCGCCGGATCGACGTCCGCGGCAACGGATCGGTCGAGGCGATCACCCGCCGGTCGCGGACAGCCACCACTACGTAGGTGGAACCGGAGAAGGTGCGACCGGACTCGACCACGGACTGCGCCTGGCCCTTGTACGCCGGGGCGCCGTTCGATGCCGCGGCCTCGCGCACCCCGGCCGTCACAGCCAGACGCTCGGCCACAGCCAGGGCCCGCCGGCCCTCGGTGTCGCCGAACCGCGCGCTCGACTGCGCCAACGACACGGCGGCGACTCCGATCAGGACGATGCAGACGATCATCAGCTGCATGGCGAGCATGCGGCCCGCCAATGTCCACCGTCGGCGCCGCGGCAGTCGTAGCCGGCTAGCTCTCACGGCTCTGATTGTGGTCGGCAACGGTCCATCGTGCCATCCCGGCGTGACCACAATGAGCAGAACGGAGTTTGCCTTCGTAACGGTGACACCCCATCGCCGCCACGGCACGCTGACGACGGCCGCAACACCTCAGCCCAAGGAGACTGCCGTGCACGCACGGACCTGGTTCACCAGCATCGCCGCCGTCCTTGCCGTCACCGTCGCGGCGGCCGGCTGCGGCGTGAGCGCCGACGACAACACCGGCAATTCCAGTTCGGGCCCGGTCAAGGGCCTGCGCATCCTCGTCCCCAACTCCCCCGGCAGCGGCTACGACACAACCGCCCGGGCCGCCGCCAAGGCCATGCAGGACGCCAAACTCGCCGACACGATCGAGGTGTTCAACAGCGCCGGCGCCGGCGGCACCGTCGGTCTGCAGCGCCTGGTCAACGAAAAGGGCACGGAGGACATCCTGATGCAGATGGGTCTCGGCGTCGTCGGGGCCGTCTTCACCAACAAGTCGAAGGCAACCCTGCAGGACACCGTCCCGGTTGCGAAGTTGATCGAGGAGGCCGAGGCGATCGTCGTCCCGAAGGGCTCGCCGTACAGCAGCCTCGACCAGCTTGTGGCGGCCTGGAAGGCCGACCCGGGCAAGGTGCCGGTCGGCGGCGCCTCCAATGCAGGCGGTCCGGACCACCTGACCCCGATGCTGCTGGCCAAGGCTGTCAGCGTCCCGCCGAAGGACGTCAACTACGTCGCGTACGACGGCGGTGGCGAGCTGCTGACCGCCATCCTCGGCAAGAAGGTCGCCTTCGCCGCCACAGGCATCGGCGAGGTCGCGGAGCAGGCGAAGACCGGCGACGTGAAGATCCTGGCCGTCACCAGCTCGCAGCCGGTGGCCGGAATCGACGCGCCGACGCTGAAGAGCCTCGGTGTCGACCTGGTGTTCACCAACTGGCGCGGGATCGTCGCACCGCCCGGGCTGTCGGCCGAGAAGGAGCAGCAGTACCAGGAGCTGCTCACCAAGATGCACGACTCCGCCCAGTGGAAGCAGACGCTGACCGACCAGGGCTGGACCGACGCCTTCCAGAAGGGTGACGAGTTCAAGACCTTCCTCGGCACGGAGAACGACCGCGTGGCGGGAGTGCTGCGGGAACTCGGCCTGGTCGCCTGATGAGCACTCGGACCCTGAACGCGAAGGAGGGCCGCTCCGAGCTCGGCGTGGCCCTCCTGCTCCTGGTCCTCGGCGGCTGGGCGGTGGTCGACGCCCTCAGGCTCCCGGAGCTCGCTTCCAGAGGGCCGGTCGGGGCCAGGACGGTACCGATCGCGGTCGGCGTCCTGCTGGTCGTGACGGCCGTCCTGCTGGCCGTCGACATCCTGCGCGGCGGCCGCGGCGAGCAGGAGGCCGGCGAGGACGTCGATCTCAGCCACGGAAGCGACTGGCGGACCCTCGGCCTGCTGGCCCTGACGTTCGTCGCCAACATCCTGCTGATCGACCGGCTCGGCTGGCCCGTCTCGGGGGCGGTACTGTTCTTCGGCACCACCTTCGCCCTGGGCAGCCGTCACCTGGTCCACAACGCGGTGATCTCGGTGGTCCTGTCGGTCGGCACCTGGTACCTGTTCAACCTTGGCCTCGGCATCCCGCTCCCGGTCGGCGTGCTCAAGGGAATCCTGTGATGGATGCGTTCACCGAACTGCTCAACGGGTTCGCGACGGCAGCGCACCCGACCAACCTGCTGTACGCATTCCTCGGCGTGCTGCTCGGTACGGCGATCGGCGTCCTGCCCGGTATCGGTCCGGCGATGACGATCGCCCTGCTGCTGCCGCTGACCTACTCGCTGGCGCCGACACAGGCATTCATCATGTTCGCCGGTATCTACTACGGCGGCATGTATGGCGGTTCGACCACATCGATCCTGCTCAACACCCCCGGTGAGAGTGCGTCGGTCGTCACCGCCATCGAGGGCAACAAGATGGCGCGGAAAGGCCGCGCGGCTGCCGCCCTGGCCACAGCCGCGATCGGGTCGTTCATCGCCGGCACCATCGGCACCCTCTGCCTGGCCCTGCTGGCTCCCGCGATCGTGCGGCTGGCCGTGCGGATGGGTGCGCCGGACTACTTCGCCGTGATGGTGCTGGCCTTCATCGCGGTGACCACGGTGCTCGGCTCATCGAAGGTCCGCGGGCTTGCCGCGCTCGGCATCGGCCTGCTCATCGGGCTGATCGGGATCGACCCGACGTCCGGCCAGCAGCGACTCACCCTCGGCATCCCCGAACTTGCCGACGGCATCGACGTCGTCGTGGTGGCGGTCGGCCTGTTCGCGGTCGGCGAGGCGCTGTGGATCGCGGCGCACCTGCGGCGCACACCCGCCGAGATCATCACCGTCGGGGCCGCCACGATGACGCGGGAGGACTGGCGCCGGTCGTGGAAGCCGTGGCTGCGCGGCACGGCGATCGGGTTCCCGTTCGGCGCGATCCCCGCGGGCGGTGCCGAGATCCCCACCTTCCTGTCGTACGTGGCCGAGAAACGGCTCAGCAAGCACCCGGAGGAGTTCGGGAACGGCGCGATCGAAGGTGTCGCCGGTCCCGAGGCCACCAACAACGCCTCGGCGGCGGGCGGCCTGGTTCCCTTGCTCACGCTCGGCATTCCGACCACTGCCACCGCGGCAGTGATGCTCGGTGCCTTCCAGGGGTACGGCATCCAGCCAGGCCCACGCCTGCTGCAGAC
>JAWWOY010000854.1:0-3410 GCA_033851195.1 Kribbellaceae bacterium
CCCGCTGCGGAGTGGCCGCTTGAGAGTGCTTGAATGCACGCTTACAGTCGCTGGGATCGCCCGTATCGGTTGAAAGGTTTGACGAGTTGTGAACGAGTCGACATTCCCGGGCACCCCGCAGACGCCGTCGCTGGTGACACCGATGTCGTCGACCTCCGATCCGACCACCGATCACGCACCTATTGATGTGCCCGCAGTCACCCCTGCACCCGCCCCGCGGCCCGTCACCCCACCTAGCAATTACGCCGAGATGCCGAGGCCGACGGCCAGGCTGACCGCAGAGGATGTCGAGCCTGTGAATGACCCGAACGGTCCGAGGAAGATCGGGCCGACCGGACGACCGCTACCCGATCTACCTGAGGTACTCCCACCGACCCGGCGGGGTCCGGCCACGGTGATCGCGATGTGCAACCAGAAGGGTGGCGTCGGCAAGACCACGACGACCATCAATCTCGGTGCCGCGATCGCGGAGACCGGGCGCAAGGTGCTGTTGATCGACTTCGACCCGCAGGGCTCGGCCTCGATCGGTCTCGGTGTGCAGCCGCATGACCTGGACATCTCTGTCTACAACCTGCTGATGCAGCGCGACATCACCCCGGCCGAGGTGATCCGTCCGACCCGGGTGGAGAACCTCGACCTGTTGCCGGCCAACATCGACCTGTCCGCGGCCGAGGTCCAACTGGTCCAGGAGGTCGCCCGGGAGTACACCCTGCAGCGGGTGCTGGAACCGATCATCCCGTTGTACGACGTGATCCTGATCGACTGTGCGCCCAGCCTCGGCCTGCTCACGGTGAACGCGCTGACGGCGTCCAACGGCATCGTGGTACCGCTGGAGTGCGAGTTCTTCGCGCTGCGCGGCCTGGCGATGCTGACCGACACGATCGGCAAGGTGCAGGACCGGCTGAACCCGAAACTGGAGATCGTCGGCATCCTCGGCACCATGTTCGACGGCCGGACCACGCACGCCCGTGAGGTGCTCGACCGGGTGGTCCAGGCGTTCGACGAGCGCGTCTTCCACACCGTGATCCGGCGCACCGTGAAGTTTCCCGAGACGACCGTGGTCGGCGAGCCGATCACGACGTACGCACCGTCCTCCTCTGCGGCCAACCAGTACCGCGACCTGGCCAAGGAGGTGCTCGCGCGTTGTCCCGCCGGGTGAGCCTGCCGGGTGCCAGCGAGCTGTTCGGGGGTGCGGCACCGAAGCAGACCAGACCCGAGAAGCGCACAGCCACTGACGGTCCGGCCCTGGCCGACGACCGGCCGGGTTCCAACGGCCGCTCGCGGACGGCCGTGGTCGAGGAACGCAAGTCCAGTGGACGGATCCGGCACGACACGAAGATCACCGTGTACGTGACGGAGGAGGAGCTGCTCGGTCTCGAACAGACACGGCTTGCGTTGCGAGCCGAGCACGGCCTGACCGCCGACCGCGGCCGGATCGTCCGGGAGGCGATCGACGTGTTGCTGGCCGACTTCGTCGACCACGGGCCGGACTCTGTCCTGGTCCAGCGACTCAAGGCCGAATAGCCGTCCGATGAACGATGTCTCCTCCACCTCGGAGCTGCCGATCGGGCTGCCGGGCGGTGTCGACCCGGCGCTGCCGGCTGCGGCCGAGGGCAAGGGCTTCAGCGTCCACCTGGTCAACTTCGAGGGTCCGTTCGACCTGCTGCTGCAGCTGATCAGCAAGCACAAGCTGGACATCACCGAGATCGCGCTGTCCCAGGTCACCGACGATTTCATCGCCCACATCAAGGCCCTGGGGTCGGAGTGGGACTTGGATCAGGCCTCGGAGTTCCTGCTGATCGCGGCCACCCTGCTGGACCTGAAGGCAGCCCGGCTGCTGCCGCAGGGCGATGTCGAGGACGCCGAGGACCTGGCGCTGCTGGAGGCCCGCGACCTGCTCTTCGCGCGGCTGCTGCAGTACCGGGCGTACAAGCAGATCGCGACCCTGGTCCAGACCCGGATGGCCGAGGAGGCCAAGCGATTCCCGCGCGCTGTCAGCATGGAACCGCGGTTCGCGGACCTGCTGCCGGAGGTGTTGCTCGGGGTCGACCCGCGCGGCCTGGCGGCACTGGCTGCAGCGGCGATGGCGCCGAAGGCCCTGCCGGAAGGTGTCTCGCTGACCCACCTGCACGCACCGACCGTCACGGTCCGCGAACAGGCGCTCGTGGTGGTCGATCGGCTCCGCCGCTCCCGCAGTACGACGTTCCGCTCGCTGGTGTCGGACTCGCCGGACATGGTGACGACGGTCTGCCGCTTCCTGGCCTTGCTGGAGCTGTTCCGCGAGGGCGCGGTGGCGTTCGACCAGATGACGCCGCTGGGCGAGCTGACGATCCGCTGGACCGGCACCGACGACGGCGAGATCGAGGTCAGCGACGAGTTCGACGAACTGGTCGATCCCGACGCGGAAGCCAGCGACCTGGAAGCGCCGGACGAGGAGGCCGATCCGGCTGACCTCGCCGGCGAGGACGACCAACAACCCCGGTACGACGCGGACGCCGTCGGCGCGGCAGGAGCCGACCCGACGCCCGGCCCGAACGAGACGGTGGCAGACCAGTGACCGAACACCAGCACAGCTCGACTGACACCCAGGAAAGCCCGGCCGACACCCAGGAAAGCCCGGCCGACACCCAGCAAAGCCCGGCCATCATCCAGGGGAGCCCGGCCGAATCCGCGACGGCCGAAGCGCTGGAGTCCGTCACCGATAGCGAGCAGGCAGTCGCATCAACCGGTGCGGACGCCGGGGAGTCACCAGGCCAGACCGACACCGCACCTGATGCCGATGCCGTGGGTGACGATGGAGCACCTGGTGCTGGCGCCTCAGCCGATGCGGCACCGGCACCTGATGCGGAGGGTGCGGCTGACGGTGAAGCAGCACTCGATTCAGAGCGTGCGGCTGACGCTGAAGCGGCGTCTGAGGCCGAGGATGCGGCTGACAGGGACAGGGTGGCTTCAGGTCACGAGGACCAGCTGGAGCCGGGGCAGACCGAGTTGGCGGTCGAGCCGGAGGTCGTGATTGACGACGACACCATGCGGCGCGCCCTAGAGGCGATTCTGATGGTGACGGACGAGCCGCTGCCGGTGCTCACCCTGGCCCGCACGGTAGGTCGTCCCACCGGCGATGTCGCGGCTGCGTTGGCGACCTTGTCGGACGAGTACACCGAACAGGGCCGCGGGTTCGACCTGCGAGAGGTAGCAGGCGGCTGGCGGTACTACACCCGCGAGGAAGCTGCCCGCTACGTCGAGCGGTTCGTGCTGGACGGTCAGCAGGCGCGGCTGACGCAGGCGGCGCTGGAAACCCTCGCGGTTGTCGCCTACAAGCAGCCGGTCAGCCGGGCCCGGGTTTCCGCAGTCCGTGGCGTGAACGTGGACGGCGTGATGCGGACACTGGTCAGCCGCGGTCTCGTCGAAGA